>NZ_JAHHPN010000023.1:0-18996 GCF_024606325.1 Endozoicomonas sp. ONNA1 | reverse complement strand
ACGGCGTAGATAAGTCTACATAATTACAGATTATGTTAGATTTTTAGTAGCGGCACTTTTCCATTGGCTATCAGTCTAAGCAGAACGCAAACGACGGCCAAACTGACGACAATAGTCGCCCCGCCAGGGAAATCATAAAGGCTTGATAACATTAGCCCCAGAGTCAGACCTGCTAATCCTGCCAGATAACCTGAAGTAAGCGCTTTTTTACCAGATAGCTGATTGACCGCCAGAGCAGGCATAATCAAGGCGCTGAACACCAGATAGACACCCACCATTTTGACGCTGAGTGTCACCATCACGGCAAAGATCGGATAAAAAAGCTTGCCATCAAGGATGTCTGGTCTAATGATTGTCACTGCAAGAAATGCCAGACTGGCCAGACCCGGAACCACCATATCTTGCCAGCCAAGCCAGAGGATATGACCGTTCAGTGCCTTGGAAATATGTTCAGCTCCGTGTGGATCACTGGCCATAAGCAGCGTGATAGAAACCGCAGAGACCACATAAATGCAGCCAATAATGGCCTCCAGCTCTTTCTCTGTATACCTCGCCAGCCATGCAATCAGGCCAGCACCACTGATGGAAAAGACAAAGGGCATTAAGGCCCCTAATCCTGTGGAGCTGGTGTGGGAATTATGGCTGTGAGCCTGGGTCATAGTAAGGATATGAGCGACGATAGCGCCCATAGCCGCAATCTGGGCAATGGCCAGGTCCATGAATATAATGCCACGCCCCAGAACCTGTCGTCCCAGAACCAGATGAGTACTGAAAACGATGATGCCTGCCACCAGGGCAGGCAAGATTATTGAAAGAAAAGCCCATTCCATTATGAATTATCCGGACTGCCTGTCACTTTCAGTAGCTTTTGAATGAGATCGTCATACAAGCTAATCAGATCTACACTTTGTTCGCTGCCGCCGATCGTCATGGGCAACTCTTTGGCAGGCACACCGGCTCTCTGACTTAACCAGTCCGCACCTTTTTTGTCTTGATAGGAGGCGAATATGATGGCATCGATAGACGTCTTTTTAGAAAGCTCCAACAAGGATGCCAGATGTCTGCTTGAGGGTGGCAGGCCGGGTTTGGGTTCCAGGTCACCAACAACATTCACGCCCAGCCATTCCAGCAGATAGTCAAAGTTGCTGTGATAAGTGACCAGGTTTTTACCTTTCAGTGGAGCTGCTACCTTTTCCCAGCGCTCGATGTTGGCCTCCCATCTTTCTGAGAACTTTTTGGCGTTTGCTTTGTATTGATCTCTGTTCCCGGGGTCAAGCTCTGCCATGCGTTCTGCCAGTGCCCGGGTGACTTTCTCTACTCGGTAAGGATCAAGGTGCAGATGAGGATTTCCTTCCGGGTGAACATCACCCATGGTTGGGTCTACCTTCTCAAGCTTACCGATGGTTTCCACCTGATCAGCCGCAAAGAACAGCCCTTTGTCTCCGGTCTGGACTTTTGGATTGGCTGACTTCATCTGCAGAACCGGGAGCCAACCGGTTTCCAGCTCAGCACCTGAGCAAACGACTATGTCAGCCTTCCTCATTTTCGAGATCAGTCCCGGACGAGCCTGAATATGGTGAGGGTCCTGTCGGGCAGTCGTTGCTGTGTAAACCTTTGCTTCAGGTGCAATCGCTTCTGACAATGCCGCCCACTCCGGCTCACAGGCAAAAACGGTCAATGCCCCATGACTGGATACTGGAAAGGCCAGAGCGAATGCCAGCAACAGTTTAGAAAGTATGCGCATCGTGAGCTCCAAGGGACATGACATACTGAAGGGTCACGATGTTGTTGTTGGTGTTTTCGAAACCGTCGCCGGTCTGATGGGTATATTGCAGTCTGACTGTGGAGAAGTGTGAATAACTCCAGGACACCATAAGTTCAGTTTCTTGCAGGTTTTTCTCATCAAAATGATCGCCGTGGGCTTCGTAGCCTTTGAACTCACCGTAACGGGCACCCACTGCCCATTGAGGCGTCATCTGATAAACGCTGCTCAGGTAGAAGCCTTCATTTTTTTCATTAGCCTCGATGGTATCGCTGAGATCCCGTGTTTGTAGATATTCCCCTGTCAGGGTCAGACTGCGGTACTTATAGTTGCCATCAGGAGCCCACTTCCACACGGCATCGGCAATATAAGTGTTCTTGCCGGTAAACCGGGCGTCATGAGAGTGGTTGTGGCCCTCATCTTCTTCATGTCCGTGATCTTCATGGTTTTCGTGCTCATGATCATGACTACTGATGTTGGCACCGTTGTCATTCCTGAGATAGCTCAGACCCAGCTGCCAGCTGTGCTCTTCATTAAAATCACCGCCAATTTTGGTGAAGGCGGTGTAAACTCCCACTGACTTTGGATCGGTTAAATCTGCAGCCTGCATCTTTTCACCGCTGAAAGCTTCGGTACCGATCGTCCAGAACGTATCGGTAGGCATTACATAACTCAGGCGAACACCGTCGTCATAATAATGTGACCCCAGCATTGCCCGGTAAGCAGCAGGTCTTTCAACAAATGAATCCGTGTGGGCGTGTTGACCGTTCAGGTAGCCGATATCAGACAGGAATCGACCAGCCCGAACGCTCAAACCACCGGGAAGAGCCAGAGTCTGGATGAATGCCTCTTCTGTTTCGAACTCGGTTTTGCCATCGTGCTCATGCACTACACCGGTGAACTTGCCATAGAAAAGATCATCAATACCCGCGCTGACACCCAATTCAGTATGACCCAGTCCAAAGCCCTTATCGTATTCGCTCAGAGCGCTGTCGGCTGACTTGTAATGGCCGTCCAGAATAAGGCTGAAGTTTGGACTGAACCCTTCAGCATTCGCGGTTGCAGAGGCTGCCACCAGAATCAGCGCTTCTGCCATTCGGCGGCATGCCCATCTTTTGCGAGTAGCTTTTTTACAGGCAGTTGCAAGGGTGGGTTGGGGATGGAAGTCAGTGGAAATGACTGGCGAGTTGACTTCAGGCACAGATGGCTCCTAATGCGTAAATGATCGATGCGTTGGGTGCAATAAATGTAGTCGACATTTGTCAGCTTTGTAAATGTTATAACATAACGAATTTAGATTGTTAACAAAATACGAAATAGATGCTTGGCTGAAGGACGACTTATCTGTCAGTGGCTGTCTACGAATGGCTATGGCACCATGTACTTCCCCTCACTGATAACGACAAAGGTGAGTGAAGGGAAGAGAGCAAGAAAATTAGAAAAATTGGTTTTATTTACTTGAAAAGACCTTTCAGAGCGTCTTTCAAGTGTCCGGCTTTTTTCTCAATCTCTTTTTCCAGACGCTTTTTCACTTCCTGTCTGGCCAGTGAAGCAATAGTGTCGGCCAGACGCTCGGTGTCAACGCCACACTCCTGCTGGCCTAGCTTGCCCTGGCAACGAACCGGCCAGGTGACGTTGACGTAGTCTTCGTTAACCACGCAAGCTGGATCGCTATCAGGAGCACGGTCGCCACTGATGTTCAGGCCCAAATGATAATCCAGAGTCTGTTTGACCAGATTGATATTGCCGTCACCTTTGAGGTTCAGGTTGGTCAGGGCAGCAGTCAGGTCTTTATTGCTGGCTACCCCGTTGCTAATGGTGAAACTGCCTCTAAGCCGGGTGAACCGGGTGGTATGACCCCAGTCTTTTTTCTGCAGATCCTGCTTGCGAATCCTGGCAATTCCCTCGCACACCATCTTGTCAAAGTTAGCCTCAGTAAAAGCCCCCTGATCGACTTTGAAGTCGATCTTACCGTTCAGGTTGCTGGTCAGAACACTTTGTAGCTGGCCATGGGTCGTCAGGTTCATGTCTGCATTCACTTTACCCTCAATAGACTTCAGCGCCGGTATAGGCTGAGCCAAAGCCTGCAGGTTGATACCTTTCAGGCTTGCTGTTGTCTGAACGTCGGGATCACCTTTCTTGCGAACATCGAGTTCGCCGTCCAGATCAATGCTCCCGTCATAAAAGCCGGAAGTTAGCTTGATATCCTGGCGCCCTTTCAGGGCTGTGAGCTGGACTGAAGGCTGATTAAAAATGAGTTTTGCAACGGTCAGGGAAGTCAGCCCCAAAGAGCCTTTGATGTTCAGAGGACGCAGGGTGTCTTCCGGAATCAGTGGCAGCTCCTGATTTGGCTGAAGTGCTTTTGCAGTGTCTGATGCAACGGTTGGGGGCTCTGTGCTCTGAACACCTTCTGATTTTTCTTCTTTGGATGCTGTCTCTTCATTAGTTGGTGGCAGATAGCGATCCAGGTTCAGATCACCGCCCTTGAACTGAAAGGTCATGTCCTGTTGTTCCAGATTTCCGATTTTGAAAAAGCCATCGATGTTGAAACCATCCAGCGTCAGATCCAGCTTGTCCGCAGAGAAACTATTACCATCGGTGCTAAAGCTGCTCTTGAAAGCCATCTGAGTCATTGCCCCGGGATCTGCCATGGGCGGGAGCAGGATCTTGATCTCTTTTAGAAACTTGCCCGGATTGAATTGAGTGACATCGAGGTGACCTTTCACCATCAGTGGTTTTTGCTGAATATTCAAAGAGCCAACAATTTGCAGGGTTTCGGCGCTTTCCCCAACAAGGTTCTCTTCTGCCGGGCTGGCGGAGATATTGAGATCTTTCAGATCATAAGTGCCGTCTTTAAGGTTGAATTTCAGAACGCCACTGATGCCAGTCATCAGCGTCAGATCCGGTTCACCGCTTCTAATGCGCGCTTTCAGATTGAAGTCAAAAGGCTCATTGTTGCGAACTGCCCCGGTTTCCAATCCCGCCTGATCAACCAGATAGGTTTTGCCTGTGCTCTTGTCGTTGTAACGGATCACCAATCCTTCAACGGTGACATGGGCAATATCCAGCTCCAGAGGAGCAGATTCGGTTTTACCTTCGGGCGTTATAACGGTTGTGGTCTCTGTTGCTGTCGGTTGGCTGGCTGCATTTTTGGAAACTTCCCAGTTGCCTTGGCCAGACTCATTTTTGACCAGGTTGAGCTCTAGCCCTATCAGTCTGGCTGTTTGCATCTCTACTTTTTTGCTTAACAACGGTAGCAGTTTAACGCTGACTTCCGCTTTACCCAGTTCAGCCAGATCGGAGTTGTCTGCACCTTTTACATTCACCTGCTCGAGGGAAAGTCCCAGCCAGGGAAAGACCGACCAGTCAATGGGGCCGTCAATCGTGAGTGTCAGGCCTGTGTTGTCATAAACCAGTTTGGAAATGTCATCCCGGTAATTGTTGGGATCAATCACTTTTGGAAGAATCAGGGCAGCGGCAACCACAAGAATAATGATGCCAGCCACCACAGAGGCGATGAGTTTAATTGCACGATTCATGGGAGACCTCGGGATCTCAGGGTACAAAGTGTTGTTATTGCTTGTTCAGGGTAGTGTACAGCAAGTGTTTGAGGAGTTGGCAAGGGGGATGAAAATATTGTTTCCTAACTCTCCCGGGCCTGAAGTTTCTTGAGGGATTTCACCGAGCGGGTCCAAGGGTAGAGAACCTGAACAGCGTCTTTCAGTTGGGGTGAATTAAGAACAGCCAGAGCCTCTTTACTGCTGCTGAACTGACCTTGCAGAAGAACATACCAGTCTTTCTGATTTTTACGGTATCGGGCAGTGACAGCAGATCTCAATTCAGGGAATCGTTTCTTCAGCTTCTCAATGGCTTCCGGCTTGTTGGCTGCAAACCACTGGATAGTGTAGCTGTTACCCGTTCCGCTGAAGACCGACCCCTTTGGCTGGGTAACTATCTGGGAGTGAATCTGCTGAGCCCTTTCTGGCTTAGCTGATATGAGACTTTTTAGTTCATTAACTGATCGGACTCTGGGGTACAGACGTGTAGAAATACGCGCCAGCTCCGGGTTGGAAAGTGCCCTTTTAGCCTGACCTTTGCTGGTATAGGGGGAGCCTACGAGCAAAAACCAGTCTTGTCGTCCTTTTCGGTAGTGTATGATCTGGGCGTCACTCAACTGTGCATAGCGCCTGCGGACTCTTTCGAGAGTATCTCTTCGGGTTCCAGCCAGCCACTGGATAGCGTAACTGTTTGGGGAGGCTCCGAGGATGCTCTGTTTGGCAGGCTCTCGGTACTCTCTGGTTTCTTTTGGACGACGGTATTCGTTGATCTCTTTCCGGGCTGAATAAGCTGAATAGCTGTCCTGTTGGTGGCTCTGTTGGTAGTGCTTTCTTGCTTGGAAACGATCCGCTTCAGGCATCGTCCGGGCATAACGTTGTGTACTCGAAGTGCTGTAATTCAAATCCAGTGCTTCCTCATCGTAATAGGGGTCGGACTGATAGGAAGATCCAAATATTGGCTCAGAAGTCTGGTAAGGGTCAGTGTTGTAGTCCCGATAGGTTTCTGCTGGTTGCACCTTTGGGTAGGCGGGCGCGATACTGGCAAACAAACGATTATTATCCGGCTTAAGAGGATCATTATCTGCATAACGCTGTTCGTTAAATGGCTGTGAGGGGCCGCCGGGAGCTCTGAGTTCTCCCGGCATAATCAGGTTGAGCTTCTGAATGCTGGCCAGAGAGCGTGTCCAGGGATAGAGCTTGTCGGTCAGCAACAACCGGGGAGGGCTGTTGAGGGCTGTCATCGCTGACTGGCTATCTCTGAAAGGTCCGTCCAGCAATACAAACCAATCTTTGTTGTTGCGCTGATAGCGAACAATCGTCGCCTGTTGCAGAACCGGGAAACGACGCTGCAAATCCCTTAATGGCTCTTCGGTATGTGTTGCAAGCCACTGAATAACAAAGCTCCCGTGTTCCGAACTCAGCAGTTCGTTGATGCTTTGCCGGGGTTGCTGTTTCGGAGTCGTCTGTTGGTTGGGATTGGCGTAGTTATCTCGCCGTTGATAGTCAGGCTGCACTGACGTCCGCGAGGAGTCGATTTCTGGCTCGGCTCTGGCAGGCTGATATTGATTCTGAGGAATCGTTTCCGGATACCCATTGTTTCTATCTGAAGCAGAATACGCAGCGGTTTCCAGAGGTTGTTCGTAACGATCTGTCTGGCTGCTTCTGCATAGCCAGTCGCTGTTAGGTCCTGAGCGACAATCCCACGATGAACTCAGTGCCAGAGGTTTTGGAGGCAATAAGAGAGCGTCCGCTGAAACAGCGATCAGTGTCGTCAGGGAAGCAACGACTCCCAGCCTGAGCGTTTTGTCCTTAAACAGCACTTGAGCAGACATGAATCAGATCCTTCTGACCATTGCTTTTAAAAAATCAGATATGTGAATTAATTGCAAGTGTTGTGATGAATTAATTTTTTAAATGCCAAATGTTGTATGACCCATTGAACTGGAAGCAGCGAACTCAATGAATGGGCAACCGCATGCTATGGCATGTTTTTCAGCGACTATTATGAGGTGTGGTTGTTTGCCTGACGCTGGTTGGGGGGGTTATCTGCCTATGCCGTTTGGATGTCTGAGGAACAGGTTATGGAGATAATGGGTACTTTTAGGGTAATGTCATATCAACGATGGTTGGCGGTGGGTTTTTGTCTGGTTTTGCCCATCTCTTCGTGGGCTTTGGATTCGTCATGTTTCCCCGGGGTCGATAGCCGTCAAAAGCAATATCTGGTGGCTTCTGGCACGCTGATACTGGAAGCAGCCCGGGAGAAAAAGCTGAACAAAGATGAGGTTGAGTTTCCTGTCTGGGTCAGTGGTTATCAGCGGGGTTGGTTTGTCAGGGTCGTTGAAAAATCACCAACCAGAACCGTTTTGGGTGTTACCCCGAAAGAAGGGACGTTATTCAATGGCTTGTTGCTGGCATCATCCGATCAGCAGATCCGCAGTCTGGATCGCACTGAAACCCTGAACTGCAGGGTCTTGATGAATGTCAGACAACTCAAGAGCATGACTGGTGGTCACCTACCCGAGCAAGGGCAAATCTGGATATATGTCGTCAAGCCTGGAAATATCAAGAAAGCGGTGGGCAAATACCCTATTCAACAGTCGGATGTTGATAATTTCCTTACCGGCTGTCTGGAGCAGTCCAAGATATTTTCACTGCCTCAGTTTTCTGAACAGTGTGTGGATTTTACAGTAGGCTGGTCGGAGGACTGGGCCAATGACCGTGAAAGACCTTCCGGTGGCAGGCTTGTACAGAACAAGCGAAAGCAGATTGACAGGCTGCTCGAGAGGCTTGAAGGTGACCTTTTCGACAAAGTACGAGATGAATAGCTCGCCTGCTTCGGAGCTGCTCCGTATAATAGCCGGGTTTTGGTCCGGGAGTCGGCAGGCATTCAGGTTAGAATGGTCTTAATCAGAGTCTGGCATTATTAACAACGGGTCAGACTCCATGCACAGAATAGATACAATCGGAGATTATCATGGCTGAGCGCAAGGCCAGTGTTGAAAGAAATACGCTGGAGACCCAGATCAGGGTTGATATCAATCTGGATGGTAATGGCAAGGGCCAGTTCGACACAGGTGTTCCCTTTCTTGATCATATGATGGACCAGATTGCCCGTCATGGCATGATTGATCTCGACGTCAAGGCTGTGGGCGACAACGACATTGATGACCACCATACCGTAGAAGATATCGGTATTACCCTGGGTCAGGCGTTCACCAAAGCCATTGGTGACAAGAAAGGCCTGACCCGCTACGGCCACTCCTATGTACCGCTGGACGAGGCGCTTTCCAGAGTGGTCATCGATTTTTCCGGACGTCCCGGTCTTGAGTTTAATGTTGATTTTACCCGGGCCATGATTGGCAAGTTCGATGTTGACCTGTTCTATGAATTCTTCCAGGGCTTTGTTAATCACGCCAATGTGACACTGCACATTGATAATCTGCGAGGTCGCAATGCTCACCATCAGATAGAAACGGTCTTCAAGGCTTTCGGCCGGGCACTGAGAATGGCATTGGAACTGGATCCCCGCATGGCTGGCCAGATGCCGTCCACCAAAGGTTCGCTTTAATCAACAGCGAAAAAGCAGCCATGAGCGAAACAAATAAACTGTCCGGTGAGTTAAAAGAATGAAGACCGTTGCAGTCATCGATTATGGGATGGGTAACCTTCACTCTGCCAGTAAAGCTCTGGAACACGTGGCCAGCAGCGATACCTGTGTCAAGGTGACTTCTGACCCGAAAATTATACAGCAGGCAGATCATGTAGTACTTCCCGGCGTCGGGGCTATCCGTGACTGCATGGCAGAAATTCGTGCCAAAGGCGTGGATGATGTAGTGCGGGAAGTGGTCGAAAGTCAGCGCCCGCTTCTGGGTATCTGCGTTGGTATGCAGGTCATGCTGAATCACAGCGAAGAGAATGGTGGCGTTGACTGCCTGGGTCTGATGCCCGGACGAGTAAAATTTTTTGGCAAGGGGCTGGTGGATGAGAGTGGAGATAAACTGAAAGTCCCCCACATGGGCTGGAGCCCGGTTCAGCAACATCGTGACCATGCCCTCTGGAAAGGCATCGAAGATAACGCCCGCTTCTATTTTGTCCACAGCTATCATGCTCATGCGAACGACGATGGGATGGCCGTCGGTCGTTGTCACTACAGTGTTGATTTTGATGTGGCTTTAGCACGGGACAATATTTTTGCGGTGCAGTTTCACCCTGAGAAAAGCGCTGACAGTGGCCTGAAACTGCTTGAGAACTTTTTGAACTGGAATCCATAGAGAGGGGCTCGACACTTTAAAAACGTTCGAGTCAAAAAAAATGGACATAGACGCTTTACAACCATTTATGAAGAAGCCCGATTCCAATGAAAAGAATTGGGCGGTCTTCTCCCATATCCTGACTTTATTTGGCTGTGTCCTGCCGGGCATGAACATATTGATCCCTTTTCTGATCTGGTATCAGAAAAAAGATCAGTCTGCGTTTATTGCCCATCATGCTAAAGAGTCTTTGAATTTCCAGATTACCGTGATGCTGGTGATTGCCATCTGGGGATTACTGAATGCCGTTCTGATCGGACTGCTCTTTCTTCCCCTGATTCCGTTTGCAGTGGTTTTTGCCCTGATTTTTGTGATCCGGGCCAGCATGAAAGCCAGCAGCGGAGATGAGTATAGATATCCGGTATGCCTGCGTCTGGTCAGCCTTTAATCGGTTCAATGCAGAAAATAGAGAGGCCGTTCAATGGGCTTAGCGAAAAGAATTATTCCCTGTCTTGATGTTGATAACGGCAGAGTGGTGAAAGGCGTTCAGTTTCTTGATATCCGTGATGCCGGTGACCCTGTTGAGGTGGCTCGTCGGTACAACGAAGAAGGTGCTGACGAGATCACCTTTCTGGATATCACTGCCAGCCACGAAGACCGCGACACCATGGTTCATACGGTTGAGCGCATGGCCAGTGAAGTGTTTATCCCTCTCACAGTCGGTGGCGGCATTCGCAAGGTGGAAGATATTCGTACCATGCTTAATGCCGGTGCCGACAAAGTTAGTATTAATACGGCGGCTGTCTTTAACCCTGAGTTTGTTCAGGAAGCTGCTGATCGTTTTGGTAGCCAGTGCATTGTTGTTGCCATCGATGCCAAGAAGGTCAGCCTGTCAGACGAGCCTGATCGCTGGGAAATCTTTACCCATGGTGGCCGAAAGCCAACCGGGTTGGATGCCATTAAGTGGGCGAAGAAAATGGAACAGCTGGGAGCCGGGGAAATTCTGCTGACCAGCATGGATCAGGATGGCGTGAAAAACGGTTACGACATTGGTGTGACCCGAGCCATTTCCGATGCCCTGGAAATACCTGTGATTGCTTCAGGTGGTGCGGGAAACCTGGATCATCTGGTTGAGGCTGTAAAAGCAGGCAAGGCCGATGCAGTGCTGGCGGCGAGTATTTTTCACTTTGGTGAATACTCTATCCCGGAAGCCAAGGCCTACATGGCCAGGCATGGCATTGAAATGAGAGTCTGAAGTGCTTACAACATTATTTTCCCAAAAACAGTCATCAGTGCGACGAGCAACACGATTAACGGTTGCTCTGCCTTCGTCGTAGAATCATGGGCGGTTGTGCTTGACTCATCAGCACCCATTTTTATCTTGAAGGTGGCCGAGTTGTACTGACCATCGGGTAATACACTGGGCAGTGAATAAAACGGATTAGTTAAGATATTGTAAACATCACGGTCAACTGATTTTACTCTCAACCGGGTGTTTAAAATCCATTCGTTTTGGATTTGTTGCAATCGACCCGGAAACTGTTGACCACCAAGAATCGAAGTCAGTGCAAAATAAGTATATTCAGTGATCATACAACTGTAGTCACAGCTTTCATCTTCATAAGTGAACCAGGCGTTTGCAGGGTAACTGTCCGGGATGTTATCAAACCGACCACCACGAGCTTTGTCCATAGCATCGGCAATCAATGAACCATGTTGCTCACCCAGAGCTTCAGGATAAACTTTGCTATAGCCAAGACGGGTGATCAAATGTAGAACCTCTTCGAGAGCGCCATCAAATACGCCTCTGGCTGCGCCATTTGGGTGAGTTTCGCTTGCTTTCAGGTCTTGCAGATTGGTCAGCTTCTTATTATTTCCGACTTTATTCCGCACGGGCTGTAGCTCGGAATCGTCAGCTATCATGGTCAGAGTGGCTTTTTGTGCAACTAAGCTATCAAGCACTGGCTGATTATCGACAACACCATCATCATTGTTATCGAGATATTCAGCCATGATTCTCGCAGCATGAAGCAGTTTCTCATCGGGCACTTTTTCCGTGCCCCGAACTTTAATACCAAACACCGTCGTGTATTTTGGAAATACTATATCCAGGATTTGTTGGTTTTCAGTGGTCGGAGTCAGGGTAAGTGTTGTCGTCTGCGTCGTGTTGTCTGAGTAATTACCGCTGCTGTAGGCGTATGAGTTCAAGCTAATGGCGATAGCTATCGCTGTTTTAACTAGGGTTAGATTGGGCTTCATAATCCCTCCAAACGAACGACAGGTTTACAACTCCAGCTCCCGGCTGATGTCATAAGCTTCCTGCTGAATGACTTCCTGCTGTTCAGCAGGCAGTCCGGTGATCTCCACAATATCCTCACCCTGTTCACTGATTTTTATTTCGGGCTCTCCGGCAGGTAGCCAGTTGAGCTGGTCACGGAACATGTGAATACCTTCCGAACCCGGCAGGCTTGCCAGCATCAGGGCATTACTGGCGGCACTGTCGGATTGTGAGGGGTGTTCTGTATCGGGGAAATCAGCGATGCCATCACTGACACAGATTCCCAACCCAATCTCCAGCGCAGCAATGTTCTGCTCGCCAACGACTCTGTTAAGGCTTTGAATCAACAGGGCACAACTCAAGGCGTCCACAGCAAAGGAGGCACTTTCAAGACTGGAGAAACGAATATACCCGGTGCCATCAGGTGTGTAACTTAACTCTCCCTGATACTGTTGAGCGGCGTGTTTCAGAGCTTCGTTTTGCGTCTCAATAATGTGCATCAGATCATGGGGAGCCAGCAGTTGCCGTAATCGGGGCATGTTTTTGTTACGAACACTGACAATGGCTGAGACTTCCTCTTTTTCCTCTTCCACGGGTTCCGGTTCAACAGAATCCATCAGTTTTTCAGTGAGCTGCTTTTCCACAAAGCCAGAGAGTCGCAGTATTTCGTTTCTGCAGGAGACGGGATTGGTAGGGGATTGCAGAATAGAATGCAACTGTCTTTCAATCAGGTTGAGCCGGAAAGTGATGCCGGAGGCGAAAAAGTAGAGCAACAGCAAGCCACTGACCAGAAGAATGATACTGACAGTAATGATCAGTGTCAGCGCATCACCGGGGTGTTGGGTCAGTAACCCTTTATCCAGTTGCAGACGGACATAACCTGCGATCACGTCCTGATAATGTATGGGTGACGAATAGGTTTCACCTTTCTCGCCGACCTGGTCACTTTCTGAAGAGGCTATTTCACGATTATCAATGCTGTAAATGGCGGCCTTGGCGACATAGGGATTCTGCACCAGCTGCCCCAGCAGTACGTTGAGACTGAGACGGTCTCCTGTGACCAGCATATCAGTGGCGGCACTGGCTGTCTGGGCACTCAGCAGGTTTCCGATCGAGTCAGCCTGATGACGGCTGGTGGACTCCAGTTCGCTGCTGACCAGAAAGACGGTAGACAGCGTCAGGGCTGTGAACAGCAGACCAAACATCAGTAACAGTTGCTGGCGAAGAGACAGGGCTGCTGATTGTCTGGCAAACAGGGTGATGATTTTTTTCGGCAATGACAAGGCCGAACCTCCTGGGGTGTTATGTCGGGGGATTTTTGCAAAGACGACGGTGTGGTTAAATCTGACCGCCCACGCCTTTAAATTTTTCCACGAAATCAGCCATTTTCTGGAATACTGACTGTTTTTTGGCTTTGTATTGCGGGTTCAGTGGGCTCATTTTGGGAAGAGTGGCATTCAGGTCAGTACCGTTCTCGCTGGCGTATTCCCGTTTCAATGAACTACTGATGTAGCGTCTGGCTGCATCGTCGTTTAACTCTTCAGAGCGGATAAGCTCTTCGGCCTTGCGTTTTTGTTCAGCCTGCGCGAACGTGAAGAAGGCATCAATGATGCTGGCTTTATCTCCGATGTTATCCAGGTCGGTCTGGTTGATAAAATCAACAATCAGACTTTCCTTGGCACGGTTCCCGAGACTGGCACGAATAAGACGACGGACTTCTTCAATCAAGTCGGCTTTGTTTTTATTCTTTTTGTTGTGCTCAAAAATCAGTTCCAGGATGTAGTCAAGGTTGATTTCCTGAGATTTCAGAAGGTCCACTTCAAAGATAACATCGTCCCAGTCGATGCTGGATTCTTCTTTTTGGTTGGCGGCTTTCTCACGACGTAGCCAGTCACGGGTATCGTTGTAAGTTGAGCGATAATCCTGGATTAACCGCTCAGAAGGCACCTCGATAGCCTGCATGGCTGCCAGGTCATCGTCGTTCAGATAGTATTTGGCTTTAAACGCCTCGACGGTCTCAGGATTATCCATATCCACAGTTTGTAAGGCTTTCAAACCTGCAAACTCGTCGTAGTTTTGCAGCACATTCTCAACGCGCAGGTATTCACCAAAGAGTTTTGCGAAGTCTTTTTTATCCTGCTCTTTGATAATTTCATCAGGCTTTGGAAAGCGTCTTTGCAGTTCTGCGACAACCTCCAGATAGCCACGGCGAGCTTCGCCTGTGGTGAGATCGGTAAAGCCTTCCATGTACTCTTTGTAGCTCTTCTCCAACACGACGTTTTTGGTGTTCTTATCACCAAACAGCGTGATAGCGTCGATCGTTGGCTGCTCAAGATCACGGAAGGTGACGATATTACCAAAGGTCTTGGTGGCATCATAAATCCGGTTGGTACGGGAATAGGCTTGCATCAAACCGTGATAACGCAGGTTTTTGTCAACAAACAAGGTGTTTAACCTGGGGGCATCAAAACCCGTCAGGAACATACCGACAACGATCAGCAGGTCGACTTCCTGTTTTTTTACCCGTTGGGCAAGATCACGGTAATAGTTTTGAAAGCCTCTGCTATCGACACCAAAATTGGTTTTAAAGTGGGTGTTATAGTCAGCAATAGCGGCGCTCAGAAACTCTTTGGCACTGCTGTCCATGGCGGAGACTTCGAAGCTTTCATCAACAATATCCCCGACGGCATCCTGTTCTTCATTGGCTGCAAAAGAGAAGATAGTGGCCACTTTAAGGTGCTTTTTGCCCGGTTGTTCCTGATGGTCTTTATTCTGTAGGGTTCTGAAGCTTTCGTAGTAAGCTTTGGCCGCATCCACACTGCTGACGGCAAACATGGCATTGAAGCCTGCACCACCGGCTTGCAGTCGGTGAGTCTTTTGCCTGAAGTTATTCAGTATGTACCGGGAGATTTCAGTAATACGTTCCGGATGCAAAAAGGCCTGCTTGTTTTCAGCGGCGGTGAGCTTCTGCTCATCCGTTTCTTTTTCAAGGTTTCTGAACTGTGGTCGTACATCGTTGTAGTCCACTTTAAACTTCAGCACCTTTTCGTCGCGTATCGCATCGGTGATGACATAAGAGTGTAATTCCCGGCCAAACACGCTCGCTGTCGTGTCTGCGCCCAGCGCATTTTGCGGGAAGATCGGCGTGCCGGTAAAACCAAATTGATAGTATTTTTTAAACTTCTTCTTCAGGTTCCTTTGCGCTTCACCAAACTGGCTGCGATGGGCTTCGTCAAAAATAAACACGACCTGTTGTTGATAGACAGGCAGATGGCTCTCGCTTTTGATCAGGTTGTTCAGCTTTTGAATGGTAGTCACAATAATTTTGTTGTCGTCTTTAGCGAGGTTGCGTTTTAAACCTGCTGTGCTGTCTGAGCCGTTTACGCTGTCGGGTGAGAAGCGCTGGTACTCTTTCATGGTCTGATAATCGAGGTCTTTACGGTCTACCACAAAAAAGACCTTATCAATAAAATCCTGCTTAGTGGCCAGACGGGCGGCTTTAAAGCTGGTTAAGGTCTTGCCAGAACCGGTGGTGTGCCAGATATAGCCGTCACTCTCGGTGTTACTCCAGTTTTTGCCCTGATAGGAACTTCTGATTTTCCACAAAATGCGCTCGGTGGCGGCAATCTGGTAGGGGCGCATGACCAGCAAGGTATTGCTGACATCGAAAACACAATAGTGCAGCAGTACCCTGAGCAATGTGTTTTTCTGAAAGAAGGTGGCGGTAAAATCCTTCAGGTCTTTAATCAGGGTGTTATCGGATTTCGCCCAGTTCATGGTGAAATCGAAGCTGTTTTTATTGCGCTGGGTAGTATTGGCGAAGTAACGGGTGTCGGTACCGTTGGAAATCACAAACAGCTGCAGGTACTTATAGAGCGAGTTCTCGGCATTAAAGCTCTCCTTGCTGTAGCGATGCACCTGGTTAAAGGCTTCCCGAATGGCAATGCCGCGCTTTTTCAGCTCAATCTGCACCAGCGGTAAGCCATTCACCAGAAGGGTGACATCATAGCGGTTGGCCTGGGTGCCGGTTTGTTGAAACTGTTTGATCACCTGCACTTTGTTGCGGGCGACATTCTGTTTATCCAGCAGGTAGATGTTTTTGATATGGCCATCGTCAAACACAAAATCAAAAATGTGGTCGTCATGAACCTTGCGGGTTTTATCAATGATGGTGTCGCTGGGATTGTCCAGATACTGTTCGACAAACCGGAGCCACTCGCCATCCTGAAACCTGACGTTATTCAGTGTCTGCAACTGCTCACGGACGTTCACCAGCATTTTTTCGGGCGTGTTCAAGCCTGCTACATAAACGTAAGTCATTTGTCAAAATCAGAACGATTAAAGCGCCAAAGCAGTCACTGGATCAAATAAGGGCACTACCGAAAATGGAACTACCGGATCACGATGAACTCTGATTCACTGTTGCCGTCTGGCGGTTTTGCAACAGACAACAATCAATTACCTCTCCGTAGTTCAGTGATTCTCACCGTTTTGTCACTACTGGCGGTCACTATACGGCTACCATCGGCGTTAAAGGTGGCGGTAAGGACAGAGTCTTTATGGACAATCTTGCCTTTTTCTGACCATGTCCCATCGTCCTCCTGGCCAATAATTTTCGCTGTTCCGTCATTACTGGCAGTCACCAAAAGGCTACCATCGGGGCTGAAGGTAGCTGATCTGGCCGCACCCTTATGGTAAAAGATGGCTACTTGCTCCCATTTACCATAGGCTTGTCGGCCGAAGATTGTCACGCTTCCGTCTTCGCAGGCAGTCACGAAATAGCGACCATTGGGACTGAAACTGGCCGAATTGACCTGATCTTTGTGGTGAAAGGCAATCAGTAGTTCCCATGATCCATCGGCCTGCTTCATGCTGACTTTCGCTATGCGATCCTGACCGGCAGTCACCACATGACAGCAATCGGGGCCGAAGCTGGCAGACATGACAGCAAAACTATGGGAAATACTATCTTCTTCTTGCCATTCTACATCGGTCTTTCGTTTGTGGATTTTTGCCGTCATATCCCGGCTGGCGGTCACCACACGGCAGCTATCGGCACTGAAGATGGCTGTTTGGACTATACCATTATGATGAATCAAGTGGACAGGTTCCCATGATCCATCGGCCTTAAGGCTATGAAGTTGCGCTGTATTATCCAGGCTGGCGGTTATCACATGGCAGCTATTGGGGCTAAAAATGGCTGATAGGACCACGTTAATATGGGTAAGTGTTGCTTTGTGTTGCCATACGCCATCGTCCCCCAAGCTATATATCATCGCCGTGTTATCCCAACTGGCGGTCACCAGGTGTTTACCATTGGGGCTGAAGATGACTGATCTGACAATGTTGTCATGGGTAATGGTGGTATTCACCCGTGATCCATCAGTGCTGTAGTCATAGATTTTTACTGTTCCGTCATTGCATGCGGTAGCCAGATAGCGGCCATCGACACTGAGGTGGGCTGATTCAACTTCATGCTCCTCGCAAATGATGGTGTCCTCTAAAGTAAATGTTTTACATCCAGACATCAGGTTAATCTTGGTGAAATACAACAGAGCCGTTAAATAATTCCCCCCCTGTCGGCGATCTGACAGTGACTTGGCTAACGTCTCATCATTCGTAAACGACTTTAACCAATCGTAGACTTGCTTATTCGTTTTTGTAGCCATGGCCATCTTCAGTTGATCCTGGTGTGATGCAGGAAACTGGCGAAACCATGCTTTTGCCAAGGCTCTATTCTCTTTGACAACATCGCGAAGGTGGGTACATACCTTTTGTACACTGCGAATCTCTTTAAGTTTCAAAGAATGGAAAATTTGGCTAAAAGTCACTGAAGGTAAATTCAGCAATGTAGTATTTTCCTTTTGTTCCCCGTCGGGTACAGTGATGAGCCTACCCGCACTGGTACCCGTGGGTGTTTCCAATCGAGCTCGCTTAGGTGGTGGTGGTGATTGTGAGCCTTCCATGGCGTTAGTTTTAATATCATGCATATCTGATTTCTCTCCAGCGACTATTCCCTTGTATCAGCGAGGACATTCAACTTTCATGACGTTAATTTGAGTCGGTTTCAGAATGAAAGTTCATGACACTTTGTTAAGTGCCACTAACAAAAAACAGTATGTTCTCAAAAAGTCCCAGAACACCCGAAGCCGCTTTGCCTGCCGAGTGCCTCAAAGACTTAGCATATAGTCGTTGGCGGGTGGAATGTTTTTCAGACTGCCATGGCTTTCAAGGAATTTGGCAAAACGATCGTAGCGCCCTGTGTCCCTGGCAGCAGGCCTGAGAGAAAACCGTGACACTGTATCAAACCATGCACGTTGATTAAGCTCGTTGTCATAACCCTGATTTTGCAAATCCTCGATCAGTTCGTGCTCAAGATCGGCTTCGCTCTGGTAGCTGTCCTTGACCTGCCAGTCCTGGGTGTATTGATCGAGTACGATGAAGTTTTTTGATTCGGCGATGGTTTTGTAGTCATTGATCACCACCTTTCTTTGTCAGCAGTTTTTTAATTTGACGGTCAAAATCTGATTCTATCCGCTGTTTTTTGTTGAATTTCTCATATTCGGCAAAGGCTTTTTGCTCTGCCTGCTGGCGGCTGATGGTGCCATGGCCTTCCAGAACCTGATACTCATTAAAGGCCAGAAACTTATTCACACTGTCTGCAAATCCTGCCATGGTGAAGGTGTTGCGTCGTTCGATAATCCCTTCGATATAATCAAAAAAAGCGGATACGGTACGCTCCAGCTGTTTGATCTCACTTTCGGCTAAATAGTTCTTTGCCACCTTGGAATCTGATTTCAGTACACGACCATCAGGGGCGTTTTTGTAGGTATTCATGCCCATCAGAGGCTGGTCGGCATCGGCTTTCAGAGCGATGATTTCTGCTGCCGTGTGACCGGTAATGGCAAAATGAAATTTGTCCTGCACATGGGCATAAAACAAACGAGTGGTGTCTGATTTGGGATTATAGTCGACACTGCACTCAGCAAAAATATCGGTAATCTGCTGGTAAATACGCCGCTCGCTGGCACGGATGGAACGCACCCGTTCCAGTAGCTCTTTAAAGTAATCCTTACCAAAATAACGGCCATTTTTTAAACGTTCATCATCCATGGCAAAGCCCTTGATGATGTATTCCTTGATTAAGGC
>NZ_JAHHPN010000308.1:0-1506 GCF_024606325.1 Endozoicomonas sp. ONNA1 | reverse complement strand
CTCAATTTCTTGCAATCCTCGCTACGGACGCTTAAGTCCGACAGGCTGCTAGTCCCGGCAACCTGACACGGCCATTCCAGCTGACGCCTTCGGCGGAGCTGAATGTCGTCGGGGATAGCGGGGGCTGCCCGACTCAGCGCTCGACGGGCTGCAGGGGGATAATGTAATCTTCCCAATCCTCTTCAGGCACTGAGCTTTCTGATTGCGCAAACGCCCCGATGGAAATGCCAGCCAAATGAACGCTGTCCGGGTTTCCGGATATCAGAGGGTGCCAGTCGCAAAGCGGTTTGCCTTCGGCCAGAAGTCGATAGGCACAGGTGTCTGGCAGCCAGTGAAAATGAGGAATATCACTGGCTGTCAGCTTAAGGCATTCAGGGACTTTTTCCTTGCGGTGTTCATAATCTGAACACTGGCAGCTATGAATATCCAGCAGCTTGCAGGCCAGAGAGGTGTAGTGAACCTCTCCTGTATCCTCATCTTGCAGCTTTTGCAGGCAGCAGCGACCGCAGCCATCACAGAGGCTCTCCCATTCATCAGGAGTCATCTGTTCGAGGGATTTGGTCTGCCAGAAAGAGGTTGTCATACCGCAATAGTGTTCATTTAATGTGAAGTAGTGCAATTACCGGCAGAAAGTAACGAACTAATAGCCATGAAGCAACTCTAATTCCTGACAACTCTCACAAACATCAAGAGCAACTTCCAATAATAAAGGGTCTCGCCTTTTTAGAAGAATGCTCTTTTCTGAGTTTTTGCAGGGCAGTCAAAGAAGTAAACAGTTCGAATACAGGCCGGGCGTTGTTGGCGTCCAGAAAACGCAACTGATCAGCTCCTGCATCCATGCAGTTGTGCGGTTGCGATAAATTGGCCTGAAAATTCATGCTCCCTCGTCAAATAGCTCGCTATTCTCCTCGGGATCAGAAATTTTTATCCTTAATTTCTCGCAACCTTCGCTACGGACACATAAGTTCGACAGGCTGCTAGTCTTTCCATTTCGGCCAGTTGAAAATCGCTTTCACTTGCTCATATTGGGGCAAGCCTCTTGACGTAGACATGGACGAGAAAGCGCGGAACAGCTCCTCATTGAATCCATGCTCATACTGCTGGTCTTTCGATTCCAGCCGACTCAGCGTGTCTTTCACTTCCTGCTGATGCTTGGGCAAGCCTCTGCCATGATTCCTGGACGCGTAGTAGAGGAACAGCGCCGTATTGAACTTGTCATCCCGTCTCCATTCAAGCCAGCCCAGCACCACTGTCACTTCCTCATGTTTGGGGAAGCCTTTGCCATGATTCATGGACGAGAGGGCGAGGAACAGCTCCGTATTGAACCGGCCATCCTGGTCTCTCCATTCCGGCCAGTCCAGCATTAGTCTTACTTCTACGTGTTTGGGAAAGCCTCTGCCATGATTCATAGACGAGACGGCAAGGAACAGCTTCGTATTGAACTCGCCATCCTGGTCTCTCCATTCCGGCCAGCTCAGCAGCACTGCCACTTCCTCATGTTTGGGA
>NZ_JAHHPN010000307.1:0-1568 GCF_024606325.1 Endozoicomonas sp. ONNA1 | reverse complement strand
GTCAAAACGTTTGTCGTGCTGGTCAAAACGTTTGTCGTGCTGGTCAAAACGTTTGCGGTTCTCAGACTGGTAAGCCTCAATCTTGCGGTCTTGCCGCTCAAACATGAGCCGATTCTCTCGCTGGTTTTCGAGCACAATCTTCTGTGTTTCCCCAGTAATCTCGATGAGCCGATGTACAGCGTTATCCAGCGATTCAAAATGGGATTCAAGTTTCTCTACACGATATTCCAGTGACATACTGCGTACCATTATCATTTGTTGCAGGAGCAGTCAGCATAGCAGACATTGAGAGATTGCACAGAGACACCTAACGCCAAGTTAAGCGGTGGCAACGCAGGCGGCGTCTGATGGAAAGGCGCAGCCCCGGGAACGAACTTGAACTTTTTGTTAGGTGGGCATGATCATTTGCCAGTAGCCAACATCTTGCCACTGATTGAACTTAAACCCTACTTTCTCAAAATGAGCAACTTTTTTCATTCCTAGGTTTTCGTGTAAGGCAACACTTTTTTCATTTGGCAATGTTATACAACCAATAGCTGTTTTAATTCTTTTACTCTGTAATTTTTTTAACAACTCTCTATACAAAGCGCTACCAAGTCCCTTACTTTGAAAGTTCGGATCAAGATAAATAGTAGTTTCTACGGAAAACCGATATGCACTACGGTCATGCCATTGTGAAGCATAAGCATAACCGACTACTTTTGAATCATTTATTAACACGATCCAGGGCAAACCATCTGACTTAATTTTATTAACCCTAAAATCAATATCAGATGCTAAAATCTCTTCTTCTTCAAACGTAAATGCAGTGTTCCTTACATAGTGATTATAAATTTCTACAATCCGTTTAATATCACTGCTTTCGACCTCTCTTATCATTATTTCTGCCTCTTAACCGTGATATGTGGACACACCTAACGGCTGCAGCAAGGGAGCGAGCGCAGTGAGCGTCCCCGTTGGCTGCACTTGCTATGCTGCGCTCTCATCTGCGGGTTTGATCTAATTTTTCAGCCATCCATGTTTTTACTATTGCTTGACGAGCAACTCCAAGCCTGGCTGCTTCTTTATCAAGGGCATTGATCATCCATATTGGAAAGTCAATATTGACACGCTTTGTATCAAAATCAGGACGATGACCCTTGTCCCACTGAACCACATTATCAATTAGCTCACTGCCCTCATCAAAGGCTTTGTCGAAATCTTCAGTTTTCATAGCAAGTAATCTCCTTTGTTCTCGAACGGCGAACTGAAATAATTCTGATGTTATCTCCTCATAGTGTATAAACCGCTGTCCAGTGTTTGCCTTTGTACCTTGCAACCATGAGGAATCGCTCTTCTCCTTCAAGACTTGCAGGAAAGATGATTTTTGACTCATCCTCCCATAAGTTTTGAGCTTCATCGAAGTCAATACCATGTTTGTCAAAATTAGTCATACTTTTATTCGGATCGTATTCAAACAAGTGATTTTGACACCTATAAATACAGCAATTAGGTATCAATTATATACCATTTGATGCTAGCAGCCTGTCGGACTTAAGGCTGTCCTACTGCGGTTGCAATAAATTGGT
>NZ_JAHHPN010000306.1:0-10880 GCF_024606325.1 Endozoicomonas sp. ONNA1 | reverse complement strand
TGCGAGCTATCCATCCCCGAACTAGAAGTACGGGGCTTTCCGCTCAATTTGGTAAAAGAGCGGTGTGTCATCGGGCAGTGTTTCCAGCTCACAAGGTTTACCGTTAATAGTGACGTTTGTTTGCAGACGGATATGTCTTTGCATCTCATCAAGTTCTGCGATTGACAGCAGCCTCTGTTCTGCTGCATCCAGCAGATTCTCCGGCAACAGGGAGACCTCCGGTTGCGGTGTGGTCACTGTAATCAGATTTCGTAATGAATGACAATGATGCCCAATGTAATCACTCAGTGGCTTCTTTTGTTTTATTAATGCATCGTCGCTTGCCGCAACCATTGGAGCGGCTGGAACTGCTTGCCAGACAGGCGTATCCTTTTTCTGATGATCCGGCTGTTTGCCCGGATACGAATGATTTGAGTCTGATTGAACTGCATGTGTTACTGCAGTTTTATTTTGGTGGCAGCTACTTTGCCCAATGGGACTATCCATTTTATATATGCCCGAGTTAAAGTCAGCAGTGATTGAAAAGTTTAATTACTTAATCCACTGATACTAATTAATAGCCAGCATCTTAATAGCCAGCGCCTGAATTTTTTAATGATCCTGGGGTCAAAAAAATTACACAACCTTAACTATGACAAGGATGTTTTTATAAAGTTCACTGAAAAAAACTTTCATGCGTACAATACCGCTACAACCCATAAGCCTTTGCGTTAATGGAAGTACCCGTTTACAGCAAAGACACTGAAAATCGTGGTAATGAGGCCGCCAAAGGTAATCCAGTATTGCCGGTGCATGGAGTCCATTTCAGCGCGAACTGTGGCCACATCGTTACGAACATCTGTTATTTCTGCACGCAAGTCTGTGAATCCTTTGTGCATATCAATTCTCAGTTCGTGGTAACGTTCATCGGTGCGTGCTTGGATTTGCAGCATAGCTTCTTGCAAGACGAGTATATCTTTTTTACTGGCATTGTATTCAGGGTCAAGGGAAGCACTGACCCTGCTGGCCAGCTCTTCATCGATACCAATGCGCTTTAGCTCTGAGAATAACGACTTTTCCATAACCACCCCGGCAAAAACTGAATCACAGCGTAGATCAGGGATGACGTTTCGACCACCCGGAAGGAATAGACCAAAAAGCCAATGTTCTGACAGGCCAAAGATGCCGAACAAAAAAAAGCTCACGACTCTTTTGCAGTAGCGGGTTTTTTTTTACCCGCTGCAACCGTTTGTTTTTGAAAAAAACACGCTTATTTTTTTGCTCTATCACCTTCTTAGTCTAACTTTCCTCTCAAGAAAATGAATGCCTGAGCACTACGAGCAACAAACTATTAACGTATCCATGTGGGATCTAATGAAGAAATCATTCTCTGCGGTACTGCTTTTAATGCTTTCGTGGCTGTCTGCCGTTTGCCAAGCCGAATCATTGACGGGCGACTCGTCATACCTTGCCGACACAAACGGCTATGCAGAGTCAACTTTTCCTCCTCATGACAACCCATTTAATCTTGGCGGTTACGGGGTAAAAACCTCCTTTTTTGAGTCGATCCCGTGGCCATTGATTCACGCCGCTCACTTTCTGGTTGCTTACGAAAGGGTTGTGACCACCAATGACGCCGCTCTGAACACCAAAGCCTATTCATGGATACCTGTGGAAGCATTTTTCGCTGTTGGCTGGCTTTTGGAAAGATATTGGAACGACGATTCGCTGCAGCTCAACCCAATGGATCAATCGGAGTCAAGTCAGGATCACCCATTTGAGATCACCACTATGATGCTCCCCGGGCAGGGGCAACAACAAAATGGCCAACAACAAAGTGGCCAACAAAACCCGCCATCAGCATCATCCGGCCAGCAGGCCTCTGGATCAACCACGCAACTCAAAGGCTCTTCTTTCAGGTTTATGCTCTCCGGCTCTGGCGACGACGGTAACCAGGGCCCTGAACAACAACAGCATACATACGGTTTAAATTGTCACGTCGATTCCTGTAATGGCGTTTGTAAACTCCAGCGCCCATCCGGTAGTAGCGATTTAGCTGAAGGGGGCCAGCAAGACGCTCCTTCCCATGCTCGAAGAGAGATTGAACCTTGGTTAGCTCGTCTGTTGTTCGGTAACATAGGTAGTGACCCGTCCCGAAATCCTCATTTACCCAGCCTTGAAGAGTGTCTTATTAGAATTGCTCATCAAGAAACCGGGGCGTTATCAGATTTTGAAGAATTTGATCCTTCAAGTGTTGACGAAAAAACATTATCCAGACTTTCATCTGAATTTTTCGTTCGTCCAATTTTAAATTTTCTGAATTACAGAATCCTCATGAATAAACACGACACTAGCGACGAGTACGTACATCTTGCTGCTGCAATGTGCCATGCCCTGGAGAATGAATATGAATGTATTGTTGACTGTTGTGCCAATTGTGCCCATAACTTCGAATTAGGCTTCAGCCACCCGCTTAGCCGTATGGCCGAGTTGTTAACAAAACCTGATTCACGTCACTTGAACTTGCATCAGTTCAGAGTAGATGTCATCGAAGGCTTGAATACAGATCGCCAGACGCTTGTAGAGAAGATTGCCCGTCGAGAGTCAGAGCGTGTAAACACTGTTCTTCAACAAGGCTCATCCATAGAAGACAAGTATGAGCCGGTTGGTAATTTTGTATTAATTTTCTTTGCCCTTTCCGCCAACAAACGAGAAGAAGCAGGTGATTTTTTCAGGAAGGTTTGTTTTACAGATGCAGACGGCAACAGCATACCCCGTAATCCTCCCCCAGAATACAGCACAGAGTTCACAACTGAACCCACAGATACTTATAAATATGTTTATTCTTCAGTAAGGAATATAAAAGATACTACTCATTTACAAAGACTCGTTAATCAACTTGCAGACTATTTAGTTCCAGATAAGGGCGCTGCCTCAACAAGTTGTGGAAATAAGCCCAACCGGAAAACCGCTGGTGAATGATAAAGGTCTCCAGGAGACTATCAAAGGTGATCTAATGCAAAACTCGTTCACTATGGCGCTGCTGATACTGTTTTCATGGTTCTCTGTCGTCTGTCAGGCCGAATCATTGAAGGGACATTTGGTTGTCGGGTTTCAACAGGATGGAAGCTTTTCAAAAGAGAGCTTTTCTATAAAGCCAGACCAACATACATTGGGTAACCCTTTATACCTTGCCGACACAAACGGCTATGCAGAGTCAACTTTTCTGCCAGATGACAACCCACCCGGACCTGGCGGTTACGGGGCAAAAAACTCCTTTTTTGAGTCAATCTCCTGGCCATTGATTTACGCCACTCATTTTCTGGTGGCTAACGAACTGATTATGACCACCAGTGACGCCGCTCTGAACGCAAAACCCTATTCAAGAATACCATTAGAAGTGTTTGTCACCCTTGGCTGGCTATTGGAAAGATATTGGAACAACGATTTGCCGCAGTTCAAGCCGATGGATCAACCGGAGTCAAGTCAGGATCACCCATTTGCAATCATCACTATGATGCTCCCCGGGCAGGGTCAACAACAAAGTGGCCAACAAAATAGTGGCCAACAAAACCCGCCATCAGCATCATCCGGTCGGCAGGCCTCTGCATCAAACAACCTACTTAGAGGCTGTTTTTTCAGATTTACGTTTTCCGGCTCTGGCGGCGGTAACCAGGGCCCTGAACAACAACAGCACACTTACGGCTTCAATTGTTACGTCGGTTCCTGCCGTGGCGTTTGTAAAGTCCAACCGCCATCCGGTAGTAGCGAGTTGGCTGGAGGGGGCCAGCAAAACGCTCCTTCCCATACTCAAAGAGAGATTGAACATCCGATACCTCGTCCGTTGCTCGGTCATGGAGGTGATGACCCGTCCCGGAATACTCATCAACCCAACCTTGATCTTTCAGAGGACGACGAAGAAATACCTTTCAAAGTTTTGGATAAGTTTTTTGTTAATCCAATACTACATGTGTTGAATTGCATGAGGCTCGTGGATAAACAAGAAATTGGCGACGTGTATGTCCATCTTGCTGCTGCGATGTGCAATGCCCTGGGGGAAGACTATGAATATATTGTTGATTATTGTGCCAGTTGTACCCATACCTTCCGCTTTGGCTTCACCCACTCCCTTGCCCGCATAGCCAGGATGTCAAGAACATTTCACGCACGTAGAAGCTTTAACTTGCAACAGTTCACAAGAAATGTCATCGAAGGTTTGTATACAAATCGACAGGCTCTTGTAGAAAAGATTGCCCGTCGAGAGATAGAGCGTATAAACATTATTCTTCAACAAGGCTCATCCCTGGAAGACAAGTATGAGGCGGTTGGTAATTTTGCATTAATTTTCTTTGCCCTTTCCGCCAACAAACGAGATGAAACAATTGATCTTTTCCGGGAGGCTTGTTTTAAAGATGCAGATGGCAACTGGATAACTCGGGATAATGAACCCACAGAACCCTCTGTATATTTCACAACTGAACCCACAGAAACTTATAACTCTGTTTATTCTTCGATAAGGAATATAAAAGATATTACTCATTTACAAAGACTGGTAAACCAGCTTAAAAACTATTTAATTCCGGATAAGGACACTACTTCAACAAGTTGTGAAAATAGCGCCACCCAATGACCATTGGGTGGCGAACTGCTGCGTTCGCCACTCATTATTAACCCCTGGCGAAATAACTGTTCATCACATAGCCATACTTGGTCGTATGCTCAGCCAACACCTTCCCCAATGCTTCACCGTATTCACTGCGCCAGTCGTTCATCAGCTCTGCCAGAACCGAAGCCCAGGTCGTCACTTTGACACCCGCCTGAGTCAAACGCTGTATTGTGACTTCCTGAACCGTTTTATTCCAGGTGCCCGAGGCATCGACCACAGCGTACACATCGTAGCCTTCTTCGACGGCGGACAAGGCCGGAAACAGTAAACATACGTCGGTTACAACACCCGCCATGATGATTTTTTTACGGCCTATTTTCTCAATCGCTTGCTTAAACGTCAGGCTATCCCAGGCATTGATCTGCCCTTCACGTTCAATCACTTCCCCACCCAGTACGTCGGTAATTTCAGGCATCACCGGACCATTTGGCCCCTCGGGTAAGCTGGCGGTCACCACCGATGGCAAGCCAATGGCTTTTGCCGTTCTGGTCAGACCGACAATGTTGTTTTTCAGCACGGTCGGGTGTTCATCACCCAGTCCAACCATCAGCCCTGTCTGGTGGTCAATCATTGCCAATACAGCGTTGTCTGGCGTTAAAAATTCAGAGTATTTTTTGGTCATGATCACGTCCTTATTATTATGTCTTTTTGATTAGAAAGATTCGGTAAAAATTAAGATCAGCTGGCTGTCCTGATGGGCGACAAAGTTCAATTCAGTCGTTCTCACCAAAGTGCCGGCCTGGATGGTTTCGTCATTGATGCTTGCCTCTCCGGTACTGAGGTAAGCCATAACTTCGCCACTATGCTGTGTCTGATACTCCTCTGTAGCCTGAACCATTTCGATCACGGTGTGGCTATCAAACGTTTTCGTCTGTTTTTTGCTTCCTCCATAAATACGTGTCCTGACGTTGGCTTCGGGGGTATAAGCTTTGTAGCCCGCCGGCTCACCTTCTGTTTCTGGCAAAACCCAGAGTTGAATCAATTGATTGGCCGTTCCATCCGGATTCACTTCGTTGTGTGTGAATCCTTCTCCACCCGCTCGTTGTGCCTGCGCCTCTCCAGTGATCAGGCCTCTTCCATGTTCCAGAGATCCACCATGACTCACGCGACCTTTTGCCATGACACTGATGACGTCGATCTCATGATGCGGGTGCATACCTGTCTCACCATGAGGCAAGAACCTGGCATCAGCAAGATAAACGAAGTTGCCAATACCATTCGCTGTCTCAGGGCGCTTGCGAGCACCAAATACCCGATAATCGGTAACGACCTGTTTTTCTTCCAGTCCGGCGAAACCACCCTGTGGCAGTTGGTCTAATGTCAAAATTTCCATCGCTCAATCCTTGATTGTTTCGTTAAGTGATGAAGCTAGATTAGTTTGTTATCTAAAATTGATATATATTCATTCATACACAACACTGTTCAATATTTGATAACAAATGACTGACCTTAACGATCTTATGGTGTTCGCAACGGTAGTAGAGAGAGGCAGCTTTACTCAGGCTGCGGAAGTAATGAATACGCCAAAATCCAACATCAGCCGCAAGATCACCCGGCTGGAGTCCCAGTTGGGTGTGCGGCTATTGGAGCGTTCCACCAGAACGCTGCATCTGACTGAAATCGGTCAGCGCTACTACACATACTGCAAAAGGATCAAAGAGGAATATGAAGCCGCAGGCAGCGCAGTGGAATCCATGTTGGAAAAACCTCAAGGGCGCCTTAGAGTGTGCACCTCTCTCGGTGTCGGTCAGGCATTACTTGGCGATCACCTTGCCCATTACTGTCAATGCTACCCTGAGGTTGAACTTGATCTTAGTTTGACCAATCGACGTGTTGATCTGATTGAAGAAGGGTATGATCTGGCGTTTAGAATCGGAGACTTGCCGGACTCCGGACTTGTTGCCAGAAAACTTTGCTCCATCCGTCTGCGTCTATATGCGGCTCCGGGTTTTGCAAAACAGAACATCAAAACGCCCAGTGACTTGTTAGAGCATCCATTAATGTTGATGAGTGCGAAAGAACGCAGCCCCGATTGGCATCTCTTTTGCGCAGATGAAACTGCGACCTTGAGGTTTGAGCCGACTGTGCGCTGCGATGACTTTTCCATGCTGATGAGAATGTCCATCAAAGGACTGGGCATCACCGAACTGCCGGAGTATATGGCAAAGCGTGAATTGGCAAAAGGCACACTCATCAATATTCTTCCCGATTGGCAATTTGAGCCTGTCGACTTATATGCACTGTACCCCAGTCACCGTGGCTCAACACCCAAAGTTCGAGCACTGCTCAACCACCTTTCAACAGAGGGTTTCCAATAATGGAGTTGCCAGATGACAGCCTTGAGCCGATAAAAAGCCTTGAGCCAATGAACTGCCCTGCACCGGTAAAAACCATCCTGAAGAAACAATGGGACAAGTTTCTGGAAACCTGTCGGACAAAAGACCTGACTGACAGGCCTGACTCATTATCTCCCGCATTTCTCGCTCAACTTTATAAAACCTGGGCAGGCAGCGATTTTGCTTTTGAACAATGCCTGAAGCATCCGGATCTTGTTTTCCAACTCCACCAGAATCCGGATAGGTTAGAAACAGCCAAACCTGACAGGCACCAACAGGCACTTCACCTGCTCACTCAGGACGCAGCACTCAACGAAAACGACCTGATGTATCAACTTCGGGTATATAGAAACCGGGAGATGGTCAACATCATCTGGCGCGACCTCAACCGTCTGTGCACCATGCAGGAAACCACGCAGGATCTTTCTGCCATGGCCGATGCCTGCGTCGATCAGGCACTAAACTGGCTCTATCAAGAAGCCTGCAAAACCTGGGGCACCCCAATGGGTGCTTCTTATGGTGAGTCACCTCAACCACAAAAGATGATCGTACTCGGCATGGGCAAACTGGGAGGGCAAGAGCTGAACCTTTCCTCCGACATCGACCT
The DNA here is from genome assembly GCF_024606325.1 of Endozoicomonas sp. ONNA1. Classification (NCBI taxonomy): domain Bacteria; kingdom Pseudomonadati; phylum Pseudomonadota; class Gammaproteobacteria; order Oceanospirillales; family Endozoicomonadaceae; genus Endozoicomonas; species Endozoicomonas sp. ONNA1. The sequence continues at coordinate 3,292 of NZ_JAHHPN010000306.1, read as the reverse complement.
GATGTTCACTTACCCCCACAAAGGTGAAACCGTCGGTGGGAGCCGCTCTCTGGATAATCAGGAGTTCTTTATCCGGCTGGGGCAGCGTCTGATCAAAGTCATAGACAGCCAGACAGTCGACGGCTTTGTATTTCGGGTTGATATGCGTCTAAGGCCTTATGGTACCAGTGGTGCTCTGGCAATGAGTTTTTCCGCTATGGAGCAGTATTACCAGGATCAGGGCAGAGACTGGGAGCGCTACGCCATGATCAAGGCCAGAGCTATTGCCGGAGATATCCCTGAAGGTCAGAATCTGCTCAACATTTTGAAGCCATTCACTTTTAGAAGGTACATTGACTTCAGCGCTATTTCTGCACTCAGGGATATGAAAACCCTGATTCAAAGAGAAGTGAAGCGCAAAGGCATGGAAGGCAACATCAAACTGGGTCCTGGCGGCATCAGAGAAATTGAGTTCATTGCCCAATCATTCCAGCTGATACACGGCGGCCGGGATCGAAGTCTACAGGAGAAGGGGTTGCTCACTATCCTAAGCCTGCTCTCTCCCCAATACCTGCCAGAAGAAGTCACTCAAGCGTTAACTGACGCCTATATCTACCTTCGCAATATTGAGCATGCTATTCAAGCCTTACAGGACAGGCAAACACAGGAGCTGCCGGTGGACAGCCAGCAACAGGAAAGAATTGCTTTTAGCATGGGACATCAGGACTGGCCTTCCCTGATGAGTACGCTGGATGTTCACAGGGAGCAAGTCGTCAGCCACTTTGACGAAGTCGTGTCTGTACCGGAAACATCCAGCGATCAACAGCAGACGGTACAGGAGCACTGGAAACTGCTGTGGCAGTGCAACCTCACCGAAGACGAGGAATTAAAACAGTTTCAGGAGAACCATTTTTCAGAGCCACAAGCGTCGAGGCGACGCCTGTTAGCGCTCAGGGATGGCAAAGCCATTACCAGAATCCGCCGCCAAAGCCGTGAGCGACTCGATCATTTCATGCCGTCACTACTGGAGCACATTGGTCAAAGTGAACAACCTGATCTGGCTCTGATACGCATCCTTCCTCTTATTGAAAGCGTTTTGCGCCGAACAGCTTATCTGGTTCTACTGATGGAAAACCCCAAAGCACTGGAACACCTCATCAGCCTCTGCATAGCCAGCCCCTGGATAGCAGACCAAATCGCCCGGCACCCGGCCTTGCTGGATGAGTTCCTGGATATCGGTGACCTTTATAACCCACCCGAAAAGGCGGAACTTGAGCAAGATCTCAGACAACAACTGACGCATATTCCGGAAGATGATCTGGAAGCCCAGATGGAAGCACTGCGCTACTTTAAGATGTCACATCTGTTGAGAGTAGCGGCAGCACAGGTCGCAGGGACATTACCCTTAATGAAGGAAAGTGATTATCTGACCTGGATTGCCGAAGCGTTGCTGGATCAGGTGGTCGGCCTTGCCTGGAAAACCATGATTGAGCGGCACGGACATCCTGCGGGTAAAGACGGTTCTATCTGTGACCCCGGCTTTATCATCATTGGCTACGGCAAACTCGGCGGCATTGAACTTGGCCCTGGATCAGATCTGGATCTGGTGTTCGTGCATAATGGTGCCACCCATAAAGAAACAGACGGCCCGCGCCCTATAGAAAGCTCCACATTCTACACACGACTGGGTCAGAGAATCATACACATCCTCACTGCTCAAACCCCTTCCGGAAGACTCTATGAAGTCGACATGCGTCTCCGTCCTTCCGGTGCTTCCGGAATGCTGGTCAGCTCACTGACGTCTTTTGAAAAGTACCAGCGCAATGAAGCCTGGACCTGGGAACATCAGGCTCTGGTCCGAGCCAGGGCAGTGGCTGGCGATAAACAGCTGACAGCACAATTTGAATCACTGCGAAAAAGCATTCTGGCTACTGACAGGGAGCCTGCGACCTTAAAAGAAGAGGTCATCAAGATGCGTCGAAAGATGAAAGAACATCTGACAAAATCCCGACGGGATAAACGAGTCCAACCCCTCTTCAATCTAAAGCATGATCGCGGCGGCATTGTCGATATCGAGTTTCTGATGCAATACGCCGTATTAGCCCATGCACACTCTCGCCCCGAGGTTGCGCGTTTCACGGATAACATTCGAATCTCGGAGTCACTGGAAAAAGCCGGCTACCTGACTGCCCGTGAAGCTGAAGGACTCAGAGAAGCTTATAAATTCCTGAGAAAAGCGGCTCACTTAAAAGCTCTGCAAAACGAGCCATCCTTTGTGGACATCCTCCGGGTAGAGCCCTTCACCCGACAGGTTGAAGCACTTTGGCAACAATGGATGGAATGAATGTCCCGGCGCAGCGCTTGCGACAGGCTCAGCGGTTTGGAATCATCAGCAAAGTATGATCCAATACCCATCTGCCTGCCGATTACCGAAGCACAGACAGAATCATGGTCGCCCTATCCACAGCGGCCTGCCAGCCAGGCCTGAGACCCACCCGGCTGAGTAGCCATGAGCACGAAACAGCCGTGAGCATAGATAGCATGAGCATAGAAAGACTGCCGTCGCCCAAAGCAACGAATAGACTTTCACAAAAAACAGGGTCTTCAATAAAATCACAATACCACCATGAGAAAACAAGGCTGCCCCGTTGACCATGAACATAGCCGCATTCTCATGGTTGAAATAACTGGATTGCATCGGGAGTTTTCGCATGTCCTTCGCCGATAGAGATGGCGTTATTTGGTTTGATGGCAAGCTGGTTCCATGGCGAGAAGCACAAACCCACGTTCTGACCCATACCCTGCACTATGGCATGGGCGTCTTTGAAGGTGTTCGAGCCTATAACACCGACAAAGGCCCCTCTATTTTCCGCCTGGAAGAGCATACTGACCGACTGTTCAGAAGTGCCCACATCCTGGGCATGAAGATCCCTTACTCCCGTGAAGAGCTGATCGAAGCTCAAAAGCTAGTGGTTCGTGAAAACGGTCTGGACAGTGCCTATCTCCGCCCCATGTGCTTCCTGGGCTCTGAAGGCATGGGCCTTCGTGCAGAAGGACTAACGGTTCATTGTATCATTGCAGCATGGAACTGGCCTTCCTACATGGACCCGGATGCCAAAGAAAAAGGTATCAAAATCCGTACCTCTTCCTACACCCGTCACCACGTCAACATCACCATGTGCAAGGCCAAGGCGAATGGTAACTACATGAACTCCATGCTGGCACTGCGTGAAGCCCTGGACAGTGGCTGTGAAGAAGCTCTGCTGCTGGACAATGAAGGTTATGTCGCCGAAGGCAGTGGTGAAAACATCTT
>NZ_JAHHPN010000305.1:0-6706 GCF_024606325.1 Endozoicomonas sp. ONNA1 | reverse complement strand
TGAGTATTCTGCATAATTGTTGAAACCCAGCAATTCGGCCAGCTCCTGACGCAGTTTGAGAATTTCATTAATGTTGTCTGAATTATCAAATTCGCCCGCATTCGGGCCCTGATCTGATGCCCGGGTACTGAATGCTGTATAAACCTCTTCACGCAGTTCACGATTGTCTGCATAGGTGATCACCGGGAAATAGCTTGGAAAATCCAGATTCAGCATCCAGCCTTCGCTGTGTCCTTTGGACTCAGCCAGCTGTTTCGCGCCTGCCAATGCCGATTCAGGCAAACCGATCAGCTCTGACTCATCGGTCATCAGCTTGGACCAGGCCATGGTGGCGTCCAAAACGTTGTCGGAAAACTGGCTGGTCAGTTCAGAAAGGCGTTTTTGGATGTCACCATAACGGGCTTTTTTCTCTTGGGGTAGGGCAACGCCCGCCAGTTTGAAATCACGTAAATTATCCGTAATGACTTTTTTCTGGGCCTTATCCAGCTTTTCGAACTCTGCTGACTCAGACAGCGTCAGATAGGCCTGATAGAGGTCCTGATTCTGACCCAGCCGTGTTGAATATTCAGAGAGCAGAGGCAGACAGGCATTGTAAGCATCTCTTAATTCATCGGTATTCACGACAGCATTCATGTGGCCCACCGGAGACCAGGCCTGATTAAGCCTGTCACCCAGACTGTCCATGGGTTCCTGAAGAGTCTTCCAGCTGAACGATTGATTTTTATCCGCCAGAAGTGCGTCTACCGCTTGCTCACTCTCGGCAATAATGGTCTCTATAGCCGGTTTTATATACTCTGGTTTAATCTTGGCAAAGGGAGGCAGTTCGCAGGTTTCCAGCAGTGGGTTGCTCATAATTCAGATGCTCGCTGTTTATTGTCCAAACTGAACGTTCTTTTTATGTCTATGGGTGCAGGATTATCGGTTTTCAAGGACAATGCAATACCTACGAGCAAAGAAGCCAAACACCATGACAAGCCATTCCATCAGAACCTTCAGAGGTCATACCCCAACACTGGGTGACCGGGTATTTATTGACGAAACCGCTCTGGTCCTGGGCGATGTAGAAATTGGTGAAGACAGCTCTGTCTGGCCCATGGCAGTAGTGCGTGGAGATATGCACCGCATCCGCATAGGCTCACGCACCAGTATCCAGGACGGTTCGGTGTTGCATATCACCCATGCCAGCACTTTCAACCCTGATGGTTACCCGTTGATTATTGGTGATGAAGTGACGGTCGGTCACAAGGTCACCCTGCATGGCTGCACGATCCACAATCGTTGCCTGATTGGCATTGGAGCTGTGGTAATGGATGGCGCAGTGGTCGAAGAGGAAGTCATTGTTGCTGCGGGCAGCCTGGTGCCACCGGGAAAACGACTGGAAAGCGGATTCGTGTACAAAGGCAATCCAGCCCAGAAAGCTCGCCCAATCAGTGAAAAAGAGAAAGCTCTCTTCTCTTACGGTGCGAACAACTATGTGAAGTTGAAAGACGAATACCTGGGCATTTAAAAAAGTTATTAAAGATTAATTTAATATAATTAAAATTCATTTTCGCCCATAGTATTACAGACGGTTGAACTAACCAGACCTAATCTTCCCATATCAGTTGATGATTTGGGGAGATTCACCATGAGCGAAACTATCAAGCCTATCGACAGACCTGCCTCTCAACAAGCCCACTGGATCGCAGACAGCCAAATGGATAATCAGGAAATCTACAATGCTGAAAAGCAGGCTGAGAAATTCCATGAAAATCTCAGTGCCCTAACCGCTGAACAGAGTTCTGGACCTATGAAAGATAAACAGGCCAGATTGGCATTGTTGGTGAGCCAAAAGAATTTTGTTATTTAAGCCTGTGCAAGTTAAAAGGTCTGCTAAGCTGACGACTTCATTCACTTAAACAGGCTCCATGATTTATGTCCTTAGAAGCAAGACTCGAAAAGCTTGAAGCACAGCATAAAAATCTTGGCGCAGATGTGCACAGTCTGGCCAGGGTGTGTGCAGATATAAAAAACATTGCACTCACTAATCAGAGTGATATTACCGGATTAAAGTTAGATGTTTCCGAGGTGAAGACGGATCTCGCTGCCGTCAAAGCCTGCATAGCCGCACTGACAGAAGCTACCCACGCAGGGTTCAAAAGGGCGGATGAACAACACAACGAGTTCGTCAGGGAAACCCGTCAACGCTTTGATGAACATGATAAGCGCTTTGATGAACATGATAAGCGCTTTGATGAAGTCGATCAGCGCTTTGACAAGGTCGATGAGCGTTTTGACAAGGTCGATGAGCGTTTTGATCAGCTTGAGTTACTCATCCGTCAGAGGATTCCCAATACTCAAAACTGATCACTTCCCAAAGCTTATCCCTCCCCAAAAAGCTCGCCAGACTTCACTGGTTGGGCTTTTTCATACCAACATCAACAAATCAGGATTGGTTTTTTAAAAGCCAGATGATATAAGCCCGCTTAATCCTTTTTATTCCAATTTTCGAGTCTGAGCTGCACTGATGGAAATATACTCCACAGCCATATTGCTGTTCCTGATTATGGATCCGCTCGGCAATATGCCAATCTTTATCTCTGTTCTAAAAGCTGTGCCTCCAAGGCGTCGGGTCAAAATCCTGATGCGGGAAATGCTGATCGCTTTGTTGATTCTGGTGATTTTCCTATTCGTCGGTGATGCCATGCTGCAAGTGCTCCACCTCAGGCAGGAAGCAGTCAGCATTGCAGGGGCGATCATCCTCTTTATTATTGCCATCAAGATGATTTTCCCGCCCAGCCGGGGTGGTGGCATTATGGGTGACTCCCCTGATGGCGAACCTTTCATCGTACCTTTGGCCATCCCTCTGATTGCTGGTCCTTCTATTCTGGCCACCCTGATTCTGCTGGGTAATCAGCATCCGGGAGAACAGGGTAAACTGGTGACAGCAATTTTGATCGCCTGGGCCGCATCTGCAGCCATCCTGATGTGCTCAAATCAATTTATGAGAGTCTTGGGCAACCGTGGTGTATTCGCTATTGAGCGATTGATGGGGATGATTCTGGTGATGCTTTCTGTGCAAATGTTTATGGACGGTATTGCCAAGTATCTGAGCTGACCACTAAACGCCTGGAGGCTGTCACAAGTCAGCCTCCAACGTCAAAACTCGTAAAATCATCCTTATTTATATCCTCCATGTAAAATACTTATCTCCTGATGCGCTGTAAAAAAAGTGTAACTTCGCCAGCATAAAAAAACTGCATCACCCTTATGAAAAAAATTTATAACTATATATCAAGGAAAAGCGAGTTTATTCACCTGTATTTTTATAAATTTCAACAAGTCTACCTTTTTGAATGATTCAATTTTTATGCACCTACGTTCAAAACCTTCTTGATCCTTTTTAAAACTTTTAGTTATATTCGGTTACCCGCCCGTTGTGATTCGGTTTTTCTGTATTAAAAATACAAAGTCCGAAGAGCCGATGAGCAGGGTCGGGGAAGATTTCCGTAATCTGTTTTTCGGGATCAATGCAATGCCCGGCGGAATTGACGACAGTAGTCCATCAAATAAAAACAACCACCATTAGATGACTCTTCGCTCAGGTTGAGATCATTGAACAAGGTGTTATAAAACGGCAATACACAGGATCGTGTGTTACTCGTCTTGCTCTGACACATTCGTCAGCAGCAACAGCACCCGCCCATTACCATAACTCCAATCAGAATTATGCGTTGACCGTTATCAGACCGGTCATCGAATGAAGGGGATAAGAATATGAAGAAGCCATTCAAGGCTCTGAAACTGGTCGGCATTCCGGCTTTGACTCTGGCCGCCAGCATCATGGCAGCCACCAGCGCCAGCGCCGCTGTCGTCCCGGCAGGCACACAACTGGCACAGGTCCAGGAACTGGTTCGCGGGAACGGCTCAGAACCTGCCTCTATCGACCCTCAGAAAGTGGAAGGTGTTCCAGGCTCTAACATCACCAAAGATCTGTTTGAAGGTCTGGTAACTCAGGATTCTGAAGGCAACACTATCCCGGGGCAAGCTGAAAGCTGGACTGTTTCCAAGGATAATAAAGTATTTACATTTAAAATTCGTGACACCGCGAAATGGTCCAATGGAGACCCGGTAACAGCGGGCGATTTTGTGTTTGCTTTCCAGCGTGCGGTTGATCCTGAAACAGCCTCCCGTTATGCCTGGTTCATGGAAATCCCAACCATCGTCAACGCTTCTGCTATCGTCAAAGGCCAAAAGCCAGCCGACAGTCTGGGCGTTAAAGCTATTGATGACAAAACCTTCCAGGTCACTCTGGAGCAACCTGTTCCTTACTTCATCAAAATGTTGGCTCACCAGACCACTTTTCCGGTTCCCCGGAAAGTCGTTGAAAAGTTAGGAGACAGCTGGACCCGTCCGGGCAACATGGTATCCAACGGGGCTTACAAGCTGGCTGACTGGCGTGTTAACGAAAAAATCGTTCTGGAGCGTAACAATAACTACTGGAACAATAATGAAACCGTTATCAACAAGGTGACTTACCTGCCTCTCCAGAACACTCCTGAGCTGAACCGCTACAAGGCCGGTGAAATGGACATGACTTACGTGATTCCTATTGAACATTTCAAGTCCCTGAAAAAGGCGAGCCCCAATGAAGTGAAGGTAACCCCATATCTGGGTACCTACTACTACAGCTTTAACACTCAACGTAAGCCTTTTGATGATGCTCGTGTTCGCAAGGCTCTGTCCTACGCCATCGATCGTGATGCAATCACCCAATACGTGAAAGGTCAGGGTGAGAAGTCTGCTTACACCTTCACCCCTGATACCATCAGCGGCTTTGTACCACCGACCACTGCCTACAGCAAAATGCCCCAGGCTGAGCGAAATGCACAAGCCAAGCGTCTGATGACTGAAGCTGGATACGGCCCGGACAAGCCTCTGGAGCTGGAAATCCTGTACAACACGGACGAGTCTCACAAGAAAATCGCTATCGCCATTGCCCAGATGTGGAAGCCACTGGGTGTGAAGGTCACTCTGGTGAACCAGGAGTGGAAAACCTTCCTCGATTCCCGTAACGACGGCAAGTTCGAAGTAGCCCGTGCCGGATGGATTGGCGACTACAATGAAGCCTCTACCATGCTGGATCTGAATACCTCCACCCACGGTCAGAATGACTCCCAGTTTGTAAACGAGATGTATGACGAGCTGATGGCTAAATCCAGAGTCGTGACCAGCGACGAAGAACGCTCCCACCTCTACACTGAAGCCGAGAAGATTCTGGCTGATGAGATGCCTGTCGCTCCTATCTACCAATACGTAACCAGCCGACTGGTTAAGCCCCACGTCGGCGGTTACCCCATGAGCAATGTTGAGGACAACGTTTACACCAGAGATTTGTATATCAAGAAGCATTAATCTCTCTGGCGTGGAAAACCCCTGGTTCCCACGCTCTTGAGGGATGTCGCAAACCTCTGATTCCCGGGCTCAAGCACGGGAATCAGAGGTTTCGTGACTGCCTCTCCTGCATGGAAACAAGTTTTACATACAGTCAGGGACACATAGTCGTCTAAGACTAACAAAGAGTGTACCTATGTTTATATTTATTCTGAAACGCATCGGCGTTGCCATTCCGACACTGTTCATTCTCGTTCTTTTGTCGTTTTTTCTGATGCAGATGGCTCCGGGCAGCCCTTTCACGGGCGATTTCAACATGCCGCCGGAAATCCTGGCCAACCTTGAAGCCAAGTACCACCTCGACAAGCCGCTCTGGCAACAATTTGCCTATTACCTGAAAGACCTTCTGCAGGGCGACCTGGGACCGTCTTTCAAGTACAAGGATTACACCGTTAACGAACTGGTGGCGCAGAGCTTCCCGGTTTCCCTGACCATTGGCTCACTGGCGTTTTTGTTCACCGTTATTGTGGGGGTTGGGCTGGGAACTCTGGCAGCCCTGAAACAAAACTCCTGGATCGACTACACCGTTATGACGTTCTCCATGGTGGGTGTCGTGCTTCCTTCTTTTGTGATTGCGCCGCTGATGGTACTGATCTTCTCCATCAGCCTGAAGTGGCTGCCAGCGGGTGGCTGGAACGATGGTAGCTGGCAGAACATGATTCTTCCCGTTGCTGCCATGGGTATTCTTTATGTAGCGGCAATAGCCCGTATCATGCGTTCCAGCATGATTGAAACCCTGAACAGCAACTTTATTCGTACTGCCCGGGCCAAGGGTCTGCCAAGGCATCACATTATTCTCAAACATGCCCTGAAACCGTCACTGCTGCCGGTTGTTTCTTATCTGGGTCCGGCTTTCGTCGGCATTATTACCGGCTCAGTGGTCATCGAAACCGTGTTTGGCTTGCCCGGCATGGGTCAGCACTTTGTTAATGGTGCACTGAACAGAGACTACTCGCTGGTACTGGGACTGACTATCATCATCGGATCACTGACCATTCTGTTCACCGCTATCGTCGATATCCTCTACGGGCTGATCGATCCAAAAATCAGGGTGGGGAGTTAAACCATGGCGTCTATTTCCTTGAAAAGCGGCACTGTGAATAACATGGTGAAAAATGAGAGCCACAAGGCTGTGGAAAACTTTTCCGAACAGCTTGCCAACGAGCGGCTGGAGATTGAAGGGCGCAGCCTCTGGGCCGATGCCCGCCGACGATTTCTGAATAACAAGGCTGCTGTCGCCAGTATGATGGTTCTGGCAGCGGTGACGTTACTC
>NZ_JAHHPN010000304.1:0-4236 GCF_024606325.1 Endozoicomonas sp. ONNA1 | reverse complement strand
TTGCCACCATTGAAGTAGAAAAAGTTGAAGTGAATGGGCGTACCTTCATGCGTCTCATCGCTTCGGGCGATCAGCCTCCTGAACTGAAGCGACTGGGTCAATCGCTTTTTGTCAACGATGAAGCTCTCCTGGCAGCCGCCGCCTCTGCCTATATCCAGGTTCATGTCCTGGGAGAGGATTTACAACAGCAGGCCCTGAATGAACTGTTAGCACACAGCAAACCCGTCGGATACATTGTACACAGGGAGGATGACACACAATTTTATCCTCTGCCTGCGGGCTATCCAAAGCTGGAAGTATCAGAAGTTTCGGGAGAGGTGATTGTTTTCCATGGTCAGAAACTGAATCCGCATGATATCGCTTTTGTAGAAAACCTCAATAAACCTCTGGGTACCGAACTCGCTTCTTCGTTAACAAGACAGGTTAAAAAATACAAGGTCAAAAGCTACCAGCACGTCATTCGAAGCAGGCAGATGGCAGTGCTGGAGGATTTTGTTACACGACACGACGCTGCAGTTAACAGAGATCAGGAAACGCTTGCAGGGAAAAATAAACCGGAGACACTTTCCCTTGAAGAGGAAGATAAACTGGCGATACTTTCGCTTGCATACTACGAGTCTCTTCATCAGGCGTTAGCCAGCGCTACTCCAGATGAGGCAGATGAATTTGAGTTCACACCGGAACACATCAAAATCGCTTCGTCAGTCACCACGCCAACCTGGTTGCATATTCAACTTGCAAAACACTTCAACTTCAGACCCGTACTGAGAGATCTTCTGAATACCCGGCATTTTGTTCAGAATATGCTGAATACTGCACCCCATATCTCCAAACTACCGGGCGATTTTTGTTACAACGACGAACATTTTGCTGACAAAGTCCTGCGCGACCTGGCCAGACAATTGATTGAGGTGGATAACACGCTCGAAGAGCTACAGATAAAAGAAGCCAAACTCTTACAGCTTGAAAATCAATTGCAGCAAGCAATGGAAAGAGTCGACGCAATTGACAAGGAAAAACAGCAAACACAACGACACTATGAGCAAGCTGAATTTGAGCTGGGACATCTTCGTTACGATATAGAAGAGCTTGAAAACCAGGAACGGAAACTTCAGAAGAAAATCAAACAAATTCCAAAGCTGAAACAACAACTCCGTGATGCCAGAATAGAAATCATAAATACCTACAACTCTGAGCTGGCAATAGCGCTTGGCATTGATGACTGGGATGATGCCCAGCCACAAGAAGAGCAATCCAGACGTCTCCTGGAGACAATTAATGACATGCGCACAAAGGTTGTCGCAACCTATACCGCAACAGGACAGTCTGATGAAGAAGTTGTAAAAGCAAAACTGGCGGCGATTGAAGGCCAGTTCAGTATTACTCCGGACGATAAAAACGATCTGAGTTACAGCAACCCCAGGTCCGGTTTAAATCTGGATGAGACATTAATGATGGCCGAAGAGAATCCTTCGGAGAGTCTGGCTTTAATTGAAAGACATTATGGTCTGGTCCCGGTTGACAAAGCTGACCTGAATGCACGTATCAAGGCCATTCAGGAACACCTTAAGCACGTTAACTACTTCAAGCAACTGGAAGAACAGGCCGATCAACCACCTGTTCAGCAACAAAGCATCGGCACAGAGACAGAAAAAGCAGCAGCAACCCGAGCTCACAATGCAGTCATAGGCTCGCATTTAAACTTGCCAGATTTTGAAGACAATACAGATCCTGACACTCAGCAAGAAGTTCTGTTCAATTGGATTGAATCAATGAATGCTGAAATACAAAAATTAACAAAAGTGAGCGATGATCAACTTAGCGAGATTGAAACACATCGCAAAAAGATTGAAACACTTCGCAAAAATATTGAAACACTTCGCAAAAGTCTTAAAACACTTCACATAAAGGATGCTGATCAAGTTGGTCTTATTCGAGAAATTCAGTCACGGAATTATAGACAACTTGACGAAAATGTAGCACTTCTCAGAGAGAATGCTCGTCAACTTGAAAAACTTGTAAGACTTGATACACAGCATATTCAAGGCGAAGCCATCAAGGCCCGGCATTTACAGAAAATGAACGCTGTGAGCGAAGAAGTGGAGATTCCTTTAGAATATATGCTGATGCATTTAGAGGAAATATACTCCAGAAGAGGTTATAGCAAAGCCGACGCCGCATTCTTACGAGCTGCTTTGGCAGGGTTTTATGGTACCAGCGGAGCAGAGGAAAATAGAAAACTGACAGACGCAGTGGAAGTCAGGGTGAAGAAGCTTGCAGATTTGGAAGAAGAACTGGAAAGCCTCAAAACACCTCGCCACATTGTCAAGTCTGAAGTACTTGAGACAATGGGTAACGTGGAAAAAATCCTGGAGCTGGATGACCCCGATAAAGAGGACGATGTTTATAAGCGTCGTAACGCCATTTCCAGGGGAATGCAGACATCCATCACAGAAGCCTCACAGAGGGCAGAGGAAGAGGCGCTGGATGTACTGAGATCCGTAGAAACACTACTCGGGATCGAAGTCAATGAGGATGATGAGAAAGCCACAAGACTTGACAGGGCTCGCAGTAGACTTGACGGCGATGATGTCACCGAAATAAAGCTGGATGATATAAAGAATGTCCTCTGGGATGAAAGCATCAAGCTTGATGAAGATAGAGATAGCAAACTCGATACTCTTCGTGCGCGTCTTACGTATTTAGTTGAAGACACGAATCTGCAAGCCAAATGGCAACAGTTAGATTTCCTTGAAGCAATAGAGTACAGACTGGACATCAACGTGGATGAAAACGTTGCTGCCAAAGAAAGAGGCAAGGATTTCGTTGCTAAACTGGCCGACGAACTAAAAGTGGAATTAAAAAAAGATGCCAGCCTGAATGAACAGATCCACGCTCTGGGGTACAGAATTCGGACATTAAACGATGAACTGGACAAAGTCATCAATGATCTCCTTGATAATGAAAGCATGGAAAGAGCCATATATAGCGAAATTGCCCATAACCTCGGGATTCAGGACTATGAAGATGATGCCGACGAGGATGTTCGGATCAATCTCATTACAGAAAAATTCCAACAGCTGTATAAAGAACTTTATGAAGCGGGTCGTCCTACGGTTAATGAGCGTATTGCAGCCATTGATGCTGAGCTTGACAGACAATTGGCTCGTCTGGGACCTAAACCACAATACGTTCTTGATCGTGAGGTAGCCCGAGCCAGGGGAAACATAGCAAAAGCTGAGATTGAGCTGGAGCAACTTCATCACAAACTGGATGCTGTTCATCGTGAACAGGTGGTATTCGCAGATTCTACTGATGCCCCCCCTGACACAGATAAATACATTGCAGCTCTCAATGGGGCACTGAAAGACATTCATACCAGGTTGGGCCTGACTCAGACTGATAATCAGACCCCTGAAGATCATTTAAACGACATTGAACGTTTTATTCAGAAAAGCGAATACTATGCAGAAAGACGAACTGAGGCCCTTCATCAACTGCACACTACCATCAAAGCTCTGAAAATCCCTTTTGAAAGTGACCCTGATAATCTGTTAGAAGAAAGTAATATCATGAATGCCATTAGAGACTATAGAGCCTCTCATGACCGAAATGAAGTCAATAAAGCATTGGGGGAACTGCCTGAAACCAGACACAAGTACACTCAGGTCACGAAGTTCCTGCATGAGCACGAGGCCAGAGAAATGGAATTAGCCAATGCACAGGATGAAGAAAAACAGGCACAAGAGGCACTTAACACTAAAAATCAGGCGATTGACCCTTCCAAAGACAGCGATCCGAAAACTAAAACCAAACTTGAGCACAATCTTGAGCACAATCTTGAGCACAATAGAGAAGTACCGGACTTAGTTCTGGAAAAGAAAAAAGCACACATTTCAAAAGCACAGGAAGCTTTGAAGGCTCATGAAGCGACTCTTAAAGTCATCGAAGATGACGTGGGCCTTAAGCCAGACCCCACTGCCCGCTACGCTGACCGGGTTGAGGCTTTGAGACATAAACAGGTAGAAATGGGCGGGTTTGACGGTAATGGCGGTAAGATCCTGCAACTGACTCAGGAACAGGACCGTCTGAACAGAGAAATAGAAGTCAGGACAGCGGACATAGAGCAATTAAAGGAAGTCCTGAAAGTCGCAGAGAAAGCCGTCGAAAATGAGGGTGGTCCCTTCCAGTACACGCCGAAACAGGCAAATATACTGACCGATATCTACGCCTTCG
>NZ_JAHHPN010000022.1:0-1244 GCF_024606325.1 Endozoicomonas sp. ONNA1 | reverse complement strand
ATACTGGGACAAGCAGTCTCCGGGTAACGTTGATAACATCACTCTGACGCCGATCAAGGAAAATGCGACACGTGTTGCCGCTTTGTTGTCCGGTGGCGTGGACTTTATCTACCCGGTGCCCCCAAATGATCATGAGCGTATCAAGCGTTCTGACGATGCTGAACTGATCACCCTGACCGGTTCCCGTCTGATTTCTTTCCAGCTGAATCAGGATCGTGTTGAAGCATTCCAGGACAAGCGAGTTCGTCAGGCCATCGTTCATGCTGTCAACAATGAAGGCATTGTTAAAAAGATTATGAAGGGCTTTGCCGAGGCTGCCGGTCAGCAGGGGCCTGAAGGTTACGCAGGTTATGTTGATGAACTGGAACCGCGTTACGACCTGAAGAAAGCCAAACAGCTGATGAAAGAAGCAGGTTATGAAGATGGCTTCTCTGTCACCATGATGGCGCCAAATAACCGTTACATTAACGATGCCAAGATTGCCCAGACGGTGGCCAGCATGTTGGAGCGTATTAACATCAAGGTTGACCTGAAAACCATGCCCAAGGCGCAGTACTGGCCAGCATTTGATGAACGTGCTGCCGACATCATGATGATCGGCTGGCACTCTGATACTGAAGATTCCGCCAACATGACTGAATACACCACTGCCTGTGCTGATGCCAGCACAGGCTGGGGTCAGTACAACAGTGGTAACTACTGCAACGAGTCCGTCGATAAGCTGGTTAAAGCAGCAGGTACTGAAACAAACCTGGACAAGCGCGCCAAGCTGCTGCAGGAAGTTGAGAAGGAACTGTACCAGGAAGCAGCCTATGTTCCTTTGCACTGGGAGAACCTGGCCTGGGGCGCCCGTAAAGGTGTTAAAGCTGAAGAAGTGGTTAACATCATGAACTTCCCATACCTGGCTGACCTGGTCGTTAGCGAGAAGTAATCGTCACAGGGCCGGCTCATACCGGTCCTTTTTTGGTTTTTTTCTGATCGATCATTATCTCTGATCAGTCTGTGTCGTCATCTGAGTGGAGCGGCATTTTCGCAAGTATAAAACGCTGCAGGGTTTTTTATGTTGTTATTTTTATTCAGGAGACTGGTGCAGGGTCTGGTGGTGATGTTTGTCATCAGCCTGATCAGTTTCTCCATCCAGGATAATCTGGGTGATCCTCTCAGAGAGATGGTGGGCCAGTCCGTGTCAGAAGCTGAACGGGAGGTGCTGCGTGATGAACTGGGCCTGAACGATCCTTTCCTGG
>NZ_JAHHPN010000303.1:0-1324 GCF_024606325.1 Endozoicomonas sp. ONNA1 | reverse complement strand
AAGACAAGGATGGCGAGTTCAGTATGGAGCTGTTCCGCTCCTTCTCGTCTATGAACCATTGCAAAGGCATGCTCAAACATGAGCAAGTGAAAGAAGTGCTAGGCTGGCCGGAATGGAAAGACAAGGATGGCGCGTTCAATATGAAGCTGTTCCGCGCCTTCTCGTCCATGAAACGTAGTAATGGCATGCTCAAACACGAGGAAGTGAAAGAGGTGCTGGGCTGGCCGGAATGGAAAAACAAGGATGGCGCGTTCAATATGGAACTGTTCCGCACCTTCTCATCCATGAATCACGACAAAGACATACTCAACCATGAGGAAGTGAAAGAAGTGCTGGGCTGGCCGGAATGGAAGAACAAGGGTGGCGAGTTCAACATGGAACTATTCCGCGCTTTTTCATCCATGAATAGTAGTAAAGGCATGCTCAAACATAAGGACGTGAAAGAGATACTGGGCTGGCCGGAATGGAAAGACAAGAATGGCGAGTTCAATATGGAGCTATTCCGCTCCTTCTCGTCCATGAATAATTGCAGGGGCATGCTCGAACATGAAAAAGTGAAAGAGGTGCTGAACTGGCCGGAATGGAAAGACAAGAATGACGAGTTCAGTATGGAACTGCTCCGGGCTTTCTCGTCCATGTACAACAAAAAAGGCACACCCAAACATCAGGAAGTGAAAGAGGTGCTGAGCTGGCCGGAATGGAAAGATAAGAATAACGAGTTTAGAAATGGGCTGTTCCGCGTTTTCTCGTCCATGAATCACAGCAAAGGCCTGTTCAAACATGAGGAAGTGAAAGAGGTGCTGAGCTGGCCGGAATGGCAAGACAAGGATGCCGGGTTCAGTATGGAGCTGCTCCGAGCCTTCTCATCCATGAATCATGGCAAAGGCATGCCCAAACATGAGCAAGTGAAAGAGGTGCTGGGCTGGCTGGAATGGCAAGACAAGGATGCCGGGTTCAGTATGGAGCTGTTCCGCGCCTTTTCGTCCATGAATAATGGCCAAGGCATGCTCAATAATAAGGAAGTTAAAGAGGTGCTGGACTGGCCGGAATGGAAGGACAAAAATGGCGAGTTCAATATGGAGCTTTTCCGCGCCATTTCGTCGATGAATCATAGCAAAGGCATGCTCAAGCATGAGCAGGTGAAAGAGGTGCTGGGCTGGCCGGAATGGAAAGACAAGGATGGCGACTTCAGTATGGCGCTGTTCCGCTCCTTTTCGTCTATGAACCATTCCAAAGGCATGCTCAAACGTGAGCCAGTGAAAGAGGTCTTGGGCTGGCCGGAATGGAAAGACAAGGATGGCGAGTTCAGCATGGAGCTGTTCCG
>NZ_JAHHPN010000302.1:0-1224 GCF_024606325.1 Endozoicomonas sp. ONNA1 | reverse complement strand
TGAATGTTCGATTGGAGCATGTGATTACTGTAGATCCGAACCGGATGCCGGAAATTATTACACCAGTCCCTACATCCGTGAGCAGTGTCCTGCCACAATCAACCCCCATCCCCACAAACGGCTCTGCCCCGGCAGTGAGTTACTGCAAGCCTTACATTGCTGGGAGTGTTTCATGGAACAGGAACGGTATCCTGGCTTTGGGAATCACTGCCGGTCAGGGCAAAAGCGGGTGTCCAACTTCAGGAGCCATACAAATTTTTAGTGTGAGTTTCGTGACAGAGCCGAGGCTCCGGCGAACCCTTCATACAGCAAATAATCCGGTGAAGAGCATCGACTTCAGCCACAGCGGCCAGCTGGCAGCCGTGGAGGGTGATCAAGAGGTCAGGATTTATGATGACCAGTCGTTCGCACATCTGGAAACCCTGTCCAATTCAACAAAGCCGATACAGACTCTTGTCTACAGCCACGACGGCACTCTTCTTGCCTTCGGGGGTGGGGTGATTCAAGGTAGTACTGTTAAGGGTGAGGTCATGGTTTATAGAGTGAAGGATCCGATCACCCACCTTTACACCCTCGACGATAAGTCAAACGGAGCAAGTGTTCTTGCCTTCAACAAAGACAGCACCCAGCTGGCAATCGCGGGGATTACCACACGAGCCTCGGTTTATAACACGACGAGTTCCGACCTCTTGCAAAGCGTGTTTTTTCCGGCAGAAATACGTGGCATTGACTACAGTGACGATGATGACCAGCTGGTAATCGTGGGAGCTAATGAATTCGTCAGGGTTTTTAGCATGAAAGCCGGAAGTGGCTCCAGGTACACTCTCGATTACCTCTTGCCCGTGGGAGACGGTGTAACCAGAGTTGCCTATAATCGCGGCGGCACTGAATTTGCCGTTGGGGTGTTTGACGGGACGGTCAGAATTTTTGATACGAACGACCTGTCCGCTTCTCCGCAAATCCTACCCTATGTTAGCAGAGCTAAGGTGTTGGACCTTGCCTTCAGTCCCGACGGCACTAAGCTGGCAGTCAGCTGGAATGATGGCAAGGTCAGTATTTATCGGGTCAGTAAAAAAGCCACTGTAGAAAATGATGCAAATTATTTGACTCCTGCAAGCCTTCCTTTAGCTATGTTATTCGCAGCTTTTCTTGGAGGGACTGGTGTAATTATTTCCGGCATCCGGTTCGGATCTACAGTAATCACATGCTCCAATCGAACATTCA
>NZ_JAHHPN010000301.1:0-6302 GCF_024606325.1 Endozoicomonas sp. ONNA1 | reverse complement strand
ATCTACCGTTTGAGAGGATGCCTCTGTTGATAGACTGAATATTGGTTTGATAGATGCATCCATGCAGTAGTACCTCCCTGATCAAATTACATTAGACCTACAGAGCCATCTTCTTCAAGAAAATTCATAACAATAATGACAGTACACCTAACAAAAACCTCAACGAAAAGTGCTACCCGCTCAGTCGATAAAATTGGCGTTTTTACTGAGCCGTAGAATCTCTCAACAAGCTTTAAAGGTATTAATCCTTTTCTAATCTGTGTCTTAGAAATATTTTCAACTCAAAATGAATTTATTGGCACGCTTCACTATCGGAACATGGCAAAATCCAGCTACCATTTGTTCAGCCATATTTTAAATCATAATGCTGAAAATAATGAGAGAGGTACTACATTATGCCAGTGATCACTTTATTAGAAGGAACTGAAATCCAAAAGCCAGTAAAAATCTGGACGGATGAAGTCAGCCCACAGGCACTTGAGCAGATGCGCAAAGTCGCCAGCCTGCCCTTTATTCACAAACATGTAGCCGGGATGCCTGACATCCATCTCGGAAAAGGCGCAACAGTAGGATCAGTTATCGCTACCACTGAAGCCATTATCCCTGCTGCCGTTGGCGTGGATATTGGCTGTGGTATGAATGCGGTTCAGTTATCACTGAAAGCTTCTGATCTGCCGGAAAACCTTTTGGCCATTCGAAATGGTATTGAAAAGGTTATTCCCCTGGGAGCAGGTGGACAGCACAAAGAAGCGCAAATAGCCGGTGATTCATCGGTTGCCCTTGGCTTAAAACGTATTCTGGAAAAGCATCCGAATATCATCCAAAGAGGCAACCGGGACAAGTTTGTTCGTCAAATGGGCAGCCTCGGTTCTGGCAACCACTTTATCGAACTGTGTCTGGACGAACAGGACAACCTATGGGTCATGCTGCATTCCGGCAGCCGGGGTATCGGTAACCAGATAGGTCAGTACTTTATTCAGCTGGCTCGTAAAGACATGGAAAGGCAACAGATCCATTTGCCCGACAGAGACCTCGGCTACCTGAAGGAAGGTTCAGAGCACTTTGATGACTACGTTGATGCCGTTGCATGGGCACAAAACTACGCCCTGCTGAACCGGGAACATATGATGAACAGTATTCTTAAAACACTGCGCCTGCATCTGAAACCCTTCACCGTCATTAATGAAGCCATTAACTGCCACCACAACTTTGTTGAGCAGGAGTTCCATGATGGCCAGCAAGTCTGGGTGACTCGTAAAGGGGCTATCCGGGCCAGAAATGACGAGCTGGGTATTATTCCAGGCTCTATGGGCGCCAGGTCTTACATTATTCGTGGCAAAGGCAACCCCGAAGCCTTTTGCAGCTGTGCCCATGGTGCAGGACGGACGATGTCCCGTACCGCTGCCAAAAAAACCTTCACTGTTCGTGATCTTGAAGATCAGACACAGGGCATAGAGTGCAGAAAAGACAAAGGCGTACTGGATGAAATTCCCGGTGCTTACAAAAATATCGATAAGGTCATGAGCCTGCAGAAAGATCTGGTTGAGGTCGTGCGAACGCTAAGGCAGATTGTAAATGTGAAAGGCTAAGTCATCACCGGACATTTCTGATGCCTGTGCTAATGGCAAGTATGTCCGACAATAAAGCTACCGTCAGGAGACTGAACAATGAAAAAACCAAAAAATGCTCATAAACGCCCGGCATCGGCAATACTGAAACTGATGCAAAACCCTATGTACCGCCAGCGCCGGGAAAAACTGAAAACCCGCTATAGCCGTAAAGAGAAACACCGTGGTCGTGCTGATAACAGGCTGCACCAGAAAGCACTGCAGAGGGCAGTGTTTTCTGGTGCAGCCTGATAAAACGAGGAATACAGGAGCTGTCACTGAGTGAGACTATTTTGTTTGCATTGACTCAAAGACAGAAACCAACTTTCTGCCCATTGTGCATTTTCCCGAATCAGAGCCCTGTTTTGTTAGTTTTACTTAACAACACGTTATGAACTCTTGTTCCAAAACCAAGTCTATCCAAGTGTATCCATTTTTAATGTATTTGTTAATTGAGGATAAAGGCTAACTTTCGGAAAACAAAATATGAATGGAATAAATAACAACTCTAACGCTTTAGGTTTACCCCCATCAACACCTAATCAGTCTCTATCCGTGGCACCAACGGGTGTCAGTATGGGCAGAGACATTACTGTATATAACCAGAGTAAACCGTCATTGCTCAATTTATCCTCAGAAGCAAGATCAGGGCAATCAACTGTCCTAAAGGAAGAGCCACCGCTTGTTCAGGATACTTTAGCTGAATCTGCCTGTGCATTTTCCAGATATGTCTCACTTCATAATGAGATAAAAGTCGACAGTAGTTTTTTATCCAATGTTGAGACTGAAACATTAGATCCAGATATAGAATGCATCTCCGAAAGGTCTTTCGTAAAAACAAGAGACACTTCTCCTTGTCCATTAGAATTGAGTATCAATGAACTTAGGCAAGAGACTTTATGTCACTCAACCAGAGCAGTTCTGGAAAAAAACTTCTCTAAAAGCTATTCAACATCTTATATTTTTACAGTTGACGATCAGGATATCTATAAGACATACATCAATGGTGATCCAGAAAATGATTACCTGTTTGTCCACAAGCTGATTTGTATATTTGATAAAAAAAAGGAATGTTTTCATGACTTCGTTATTCATAGAGAAGATAACAATTTTCACATCTTACAATCGATGGCCAATGCGTTTAGCCTTGAAGAATGGATTACGGGTGATTCTGACTCAATAATAGAAAAACAAAAAAAATTCAAAAGAGATAATGATTTGATTTTATTACATCGTGAAAATCATTTACCACCACCATTTTCTAAAGACGACGAAAACATGGTAATAATGATTAAGGAAGAATTAAAAAACACAAAACCATCCTTTGATAAAATTGTAAAAGCGAGAATAAACAAACCCTGTTCTAAAGCTATTTTTAACCAGAAGATTTTGCCTACATTATTTTCAGCCTTAAGAAATTCAGGTAATCATCCCTATTTCAGAATATTCTCAGTTTCAAGAAGATACTTGGATATTAAACCAGAATATAATATTTTTTTAGAAGTATACTATGCCAAATTATAAGTAGTTGATTATTTGAAACCTTATAAAATTGGCGGTAACTTTCAATAAAAATGCCGCCTCAACTTTCTGCTTATTCAGGACAAACCAGTTATGGAGCCCATAAATAACAATTCCTTTAATACAGGTTCAAACTTGTCACCACCTGAGGGAACAAGACTGGGCACACGAGAGGGTAACAATGCGGGTAGGACCATCACTGTAGCTGACAAGGAAAAAAAGAAAAATACATCATTACGGGACTTATCCTCGTTATCACTTTCCATGATTTTTAGCTATTTGAAACTTCGAGATATTCGCAGTTTAGAACTGACATGTACCTACCTTCACGCCGCTGTCAAAAAAGATAACGCCCTGGCAAAAGCATGGTATCACCAGTTTTCTTCTCCACACCAGTATCAACTTAGGATGACTATCACTACAAAAAATGAGAATCAACTCCATGATTGGTTGAAGTCATTCACGAATGATAAGGCGTTAATCGACTCACTGATGGAGCGCCGACATTGTAGTGTTCATGTACCTGCTGTATTGTATTTCACCAAGACTAAGCTGATGTCTGGGTGCAATACTTTTAAATTAGTCACAAAAGCCATCATTAATGAAAATACGCGAGTTAACTCAGCCGCCCTCAGTGCCGATGGCCGTCATCTGGTAACCGCTTGCGTCTATGAACCAGCGAAAATCTACAGCATCAAGACCGATGGATCATGGGTAAAAAAAACCATTATTCCCCATGACAACCCAGTCGCATCAGCCATTTTTAGCCTCGATGGCGAATATGTGGTGACCGCCAGCTGGGATGGCACTGCGAAAATATATGGCTTGGGACGCGATGACACATGGAAACAAAAAGCCATCATTTCCAATGAGTACAGTGTCTACTCAGCCAGCTTCAGCACCGATGGCCATCATGTCGTAACCGCCGGTTTGGATGCGACAGCGAAAATCCATAGCCAGAAGACCGATGGATCATGGAAATTAACAGCTACCCTTACACATAATAAGTCTGTTGAATCAGCCAACTTTAGCACCGATGGCCGCTATGTGGTCACCGCCAGTTACGAGAACAGGGCGAAAATCTATTGCCAGCAAACGGATGGTTCATGGAAAAATACCGGAACCATTCCCCATAATGACGCTGTTATTTCAGCCAGCTTCAGCCCCGATGGATGCCATGTAGTAACAGCCAGTATGGATTTTAGTGCGAAAGTATATGGCCAAAAGACGGACGGATCATGGGAAAAAAAAGGCACCATCTCTCATAGTGGTGCTGTCAATTCAGCCAGGTTCAGCCCGGATAGCCGCTTCGTGGTGACCGCCAGCCGGGATGGCACTGCAAAAATATATAGCCACACAGCTAATGGATCGTGGAAAGAAAAAGTCATCATTTATCATAAGTATTGGGTTCTATCAGCCACCTTCAGCCCTGATGGCCGCCATGTGGTAACTGCCAGCATGGACAGAACGGCCAAAATCATCGGTCAGCAAGACGATGGGTCATGGTTAGAGAAAGCCAGCATTTCCCATAAAGGCAAGGTCTTATCAGCTACCTTCAGCGCCGATGGCAGCCATGTGGTAACCGCCAGTGACGACGGTATAGTGAAGGTTACTGAGTTACAGGTTAGTGATTCATTGTTTGCTGTCACTGAGTAACGCTATTCAGCCTGTATTAAAAGTCAGAAACTTATCGGTCATTTTCCCGAATTAGAGACCAGTTTCGTTGGTTACCGTGAACAACCCGTTGTGAGCCTAACTTTGAAAAGATCGCCGGAAAGCAATGTTTAATTCACATTGACTGGCTCCCGCAGGCACAATTACACGTGCCGCCCTCACTTTCATCCTCATCATCTACCAGATAATCCACGGCATTGGGGTTTATAGCTACCCACTCCGGCAAATCGTCAAGTAACGCCTGTAACTGTTTCAGCTCCGGCTCCGAACCAAACTCGCTTCGTCTGAAACCACCCTCCTGCAAAGCACTGAGTGCCATTAACATTGCCCCAACCGTATCCTGGTCGATGGTAAATTCTGCTACCTGCTGCAGCAACGAATTCTGGGTTCCGTCACCGGTAAACAGAAAATACAAAACGGCCGCTGCAGAACTGGGAGCCCAGGTTCCTCTGAGCTTTTTGTCACCCGTTTTTTTACGAGATCGCTCCGCACCGGAACTGGAAGGCATCAGGCGATTTAACTCAGCCATAACCTCTCCATGATCAGGGTTGCGAGTGTACGTGTTTTGCTGGACCTGTTGCTCAACAATCCTCAGGCATTTCAGAACTTCTGGTTCAGTGACATGTCTATAAATGCGCTGAAAAGTTATTTTAGCCAGATCCCTGTTTGCAGTCCTTACATCACGATCTTCGATCATGACTCTTGCAGCAAGGGCAATAACGACAGCAGCCTGCATGGCCTGCTCATGGTTATGACTGACCTGAACCGTTTGCCGAACCCGACTGACAAAATCCTCGTCACTGATAAACGGATCATGATCAAGGATAGCCACAATCGTGGCAATGCCCATGCAGCCGCCATTACCAGAAGAGCCTTCCGCCTTTCCTGACCTTGTACGAAAACTCTGACCGGAAAGACCCAGAACCTGACCTCTTGTTGTTATAGTGCTATTCCTGAATCCCTGAAAGAATGTTTTTAACAACCGTGAGTGAAAAGCACCGTAGTCGCTTAACTCCACATTAATCGGATCTTCCATTTTTAAACGAAAACGCTGCCCATCAGGAAATGCAAAAAAACACTGATACTTAGCCAGCCTGACAACATCAATTTGTGCACCTTTATCCTTTCTTTGATGCTTTTTATTAGTGCGACCAGAGCTTTGGTAATAGTCCAAAAAGAACTTATAGATCGCAGCCGCTTTATGTGTATCATCGGTAAATAGCCCACGCCTGGCTGCACCGTTGCCATACCGGACTGTTCCCTTATAATCCCCCAGTGCAGTGCCAAGCAAAGCCAGCTCTGCATTGGTCGGGGTAACAGCAAATGCTGGCATTATTACCAGAAAAAAAACAACAAAGCACAGGCAGTGAGCAATGAAGAATTGAAAACCAACTGAGCCAGAACAACATTCTGGCTCAGTTCGACTCGGGACGGTCATTAAATATATTCCTAAGATCCATTCAGATAAGGGAATAATAGCGGCTTTATTAAGTCTTGCTA
>NZ_JAHHPN010000300.1:0-2607 GCF_024606325.1 Endozoicomonas sp. ONNA1 | reverse complement strand
CTCACTTAGCGGAGGTGAGCCTTTTGTCATCAAAGACATTATCCGGATTCTGGACTACGCCTCTCAGCATCGCCCCTGCCTGGTTCTGACCAACGGCACAACACCCATGATCAAAAGGCTCGATGAACTGGCCCGTTTGAGTGATAACCCTTACTCCATTTCCCTGAGAGTCAGCCTGGACCATCCAAACGCTGAACAGCATGACGCAGGACGAGGTAAAGACAGTTTTGCCACCGCTCTTTCAGGACTGAAATTACTCCATGAAAAGGGCTTTAACGTATCAGTCGCCAGACATATGGAAGCAGACGAAAACACTGCAGAGGTTGAGCAGGCCTTCAGGGATCTTTTTGAACTGAACGGTTTGCCGGTCAATATGAAACAAGTGGCCTTTCCGGATTTCCTGCCACCCGGTTCTTTACCGGATGTCCCCCATGTCAGCACAGACTGTATGACCCGCTACCAGACAGAAGAGAGTCGTCGTCAATTTATGTGCGCGTTTTCCAAAATGATGGTCAAACAGAATGGGCAGATGCAGGTTTATGCCTGCACACTGGTGGATGACGATAGCGAGTACAACCTGGGGAAAAATTTACGAACGAGCCTGACTCAAACCATCAGTATGAAACACCACCGCTGTTACAGCTGTTTTGCTTTCGGTTCTTCCTGCAGCGAACTCTAATCATCAATACATCAAAAGGAATTTATGATGGATAAAACCCGGATACTGTTCCTCTGCACAGGTAACTCCTGCCGCAGCCAGATGGCGGAAGGCTGGGCCAGAAACCTGCTCCCTTCAGGCTATGAGACCTTCTCCGCTGGACTGGAAGCCCACGGGCTCAATCCATCCGCAGTCAGGGTCATGCAGGAAGCGGGCATTGATATCAGCCAACAGCTGTCGCAGACCCTTGAAGATCTGAATCAGAAACATTTCGACTTTATTATCACCGTTTGTGATCACGCCCATAAAACCTGCCCAACGCCCAAAGAGGGGCAGATCATACTCAAACGTTTCGATGACCCTCCCCGACTGGCTAAATCGGTGAAAACAGAAGAAGAATCGTTGGCAATTTACCGTCGTGTAAGAGACGAGATCAGAGTGTGGGTAAATCAGCTTCCCGACCAGATCCAACAGTTGTCTGATTAATTCACCACAATGAAAAGGAAACATTATGCTGGCAGTGATTGGCGGAACAGGCATCTATAAACTCGATGGACTTGAGGTATTGAATGAGCAGAAGATTGAAACACCTTACGGCTCTCATTCAGGTACAATAACGACAGGTCTTTTTAATCAACAAAAGCTGTTGTTCTTGCCCAGACATGGAAGTGGCCACGAACTCTTGCCCCATGAAGTCAATTATCGAGCCAATATCTGGGCATTAAAAAGTCTGGGGGCGACTCGGGTAATAGGCCTTTCTGCGGTGGGCAGCCTGCAGGAGGAAATTGCGCCTGGTGAATTATCTCTGGTCAGTCAGTACTTCGACTTTGTAAAAGGACAGCGGGAAAAAAGCTTTTTCGGTAACGGTCTTGTCGCTCACGTCTCCACCGCACTACCGAGTTGTCATCATCAATCAGAACAGCTGCTCAGCGCTGCTAACTCAGCAGAGATAGGACTGCACAAAGAGAAAACCTATGCCTGCGTTGACGGTCCCAGGCTGGGTAGTCGTGCAGAAAGCCTGTTCCTGAAAAATGCCGCTCAGTGCGACGTTGTGGGCATGACCAATGTGCCTGA
Organism: Endozoicomonas sp. ONNA1; assembly: GCF_024606325.1. Taxonomy (NCBI): domain Bacteria; kingdom Pseudomonadati; phylum Pseudomonadota; class Gammaproteobacteria; order Oceanospirillales; family Endozoicomonadaceae; genus Endozoicomonas; species Endozoicomonas sp. ONNA1. Next base: position 875 of record NZ_JAHHPN010000300.1, on the reverse strand, counting down.
AGCGTTTCTGGCGAGAGAAGCTCAACTCTGTTATACAACCATCGCCATTGCCACCGATTATGACTGCTGGAAGGACGATCCTTCAGCCCACGCCAGTGTTGAGCAGATCGTTGCCAGATACGACAGAAGCCTGGCACTGGCCAGAGAGTTGTTAAGACAGTATCTGAAACAACAACAAGAAACGCCCCACGACAACACCCAATGCAACTGCAGGAGCGCACTGAAATCAGCACTACTCTCCCCTGAGAACAACTTGGGTCAGGAACAAAAAGCATTGCTCGAAGTATTGCAAAAATAATCATGTCCAGCATAACAGCAATCGTGCCTCTGGGTCCCGGTGAGCCAGAATGGCCGGTTCTTCTTGAACAATTTAGCCTGCTTCCAGCTGGCAGCGAGATTATCCTCGTTGGCTATAAGGACCAGCAGCGCCCTGCCAAACTGGATCAACTTCCGCCCCCTTTGCTTCATCTCAAATGGTTTTGGTGCGCTGCAGAACAAGGACGTGCCTGCCAGCTCAACGCAGGAGCTCGAGAAGCCACAGGTGACTACCTCTGGTTTTTGCATGCAGACACAATACTGAACAAAGGGAACGTTCAGAGTTTATTGAATGCCATTAATCAGCATCCAGAACGATTGTTTTATTTTGATCTCTGGTTTTACGACAAGCATACCCTCCGGTTATCCATCAACGAATGGGGAGCCAGATTCCGCTCCAATGTTCTGGGGTGTCCTTATGGAGATCAAGGGTTTTGCATTAGCAGGACACAGTTTCTAAACCTGAAGGGCTATCCTACCAACACTGGTTACGGCGAAGATCATGTATTTGTCTGGAAAGCCCGGCAAAACAAGATCCACCTCCACCCCTGTCGGACCAG
>NZ_JAHHPN010000299.1:0-3600 GCF_024606325.1 Endozoicomonas sp. ONNA1 | reverse complement strand
ATCCCCAGCGCTTTGACTGGATTCAGATCCTCTTGACCTACCAGCCAGTCGTTCAGAGGCACCTGCCTGACGACTTCACTCCCTACCGGCTTTTGGCCGGGGATTCCCTGCCTGACAGTTACATCGACAGAACGATTGTCGCCAATAAACGACAAAAGCTCCATATTAACCTGCTGCCACCCGGGTGTATCTGCCGAACCGATTCTTAAAATCTCATCTCCAGGCTGAATACCAGCCACGGCTGCAGGAGAGTCAGGTAATACTTGCTCAACCTGTGGTAGCATGGTCTTTACGCCCAGTACATACATTAACCAGAGCGCGGCTATGGCCAGCAGGAAATTAGCGATCGGCCCCGCGGCCACAATCGCTATCCGGGAGAGGACCGGTTTATTGTTAAAAGCGAACGCCTTCTCCGATTCGGGTACAGGCCCCTCCCGCTCATCCAGCATCTTGACATAACCACCAAGAGGGATGGCTGCAATCACGTATTCAGTGCCCTGACGATCGGTGCGACTCCAAAGTGGTTTGCCAAAGCCTACTGAAAAGCGCAGTACCCTGACACCACATCGCCGAGCCACCCAAAAATGACCAAATTCATGAATACTGACAAGAATCCCTAACGTTATGACAAAGGCCAGAAACGTCTGCAAAGTTCCAAATATCATTTCGCGTTACCCAACCTCCGTTACGCCAGACTGACTGCCTCGACCCTGAACTTCCAGACAGCAGCAGTTGACAGAGTTTTATGATTCAATGTACGACTGTAAATAGAATATCGCCAGAATGACAGTGAAATATATGCATTTAAACCTTAAGAACATCAAGCTGTCTTGTGCCAATATTCAATCTGGGTTCTGGCCTGTAACCTGGCCTTTCGATCAGCATCCAGCACCTGCTCAATATCACCAGCACTCTTCACCTGAAGCGCCTGAAGAGTGGCATCAATGACTTCCGGGATACGATCAAAGCGAAGATGATCGCCCAGAAAGGCTTCTACAGCCGCCTCATTGGCTGCATTAAGCATAGCGGCAGCAGTACCACCAGTAGATGCAGCATCCTGAGCCAGCTGCAAACACCTGAAACGCTGCAGACAGGGCTTCTGAAAATCCAGCCTGCCAACATCGGCCAGAGAAAGTGGCTCTACACCGGACTGGATGCGTTCCGGCCAGGCCATTGCATGAGCAATAGGTGTGCGCATATCCGGGTTCCCCATCTGGGCCAGAACCGAGCCATCCTCATAGTCCACCAGAGAATGAATAATACTCTGCGGATGAATCACCACTTCGACCTGTGAGGGGCGGGCACCAAAGAGCCAGCACGCCTCAATAAACTCAAGCCCCTTGTTCATCATGGTCGCCGAGTCTACAGAGATTTTTCGCCCCATACGCCAGTTCGGATGAGCACAGGCCTGGGCAGGCGTGACAGCTGGAAGAGCTTCTACCGGAATATCCCTGAAAGGACCACCCGAAGCGGTTAATAAAATCCTGCGAACCCCAATGCTCTGAAGACCTTGTCGATAACCATGAGGAAGGCACTGAAAGATAGCATTGTGTTCACTGTCAATAGGCAACAACTGAGCTCCGGACTCTTTCACTGAATCCATAAAAAGCGCACCAGTCATTACCAGCGCCTCTTTGTTTGCCAGCAAGACTTTCTTGCCTGCCTTGACAGCAGCCAGAGTAGGCAAAAGACCTGCCGCTCCGACAATAGCTGCCATGACGATATCGACGTCTGAATCAGCGGCCACCTGAGCGACTGAACGGCTACCACCAAGAACCTCTGTTTTGATTCCTTCAGCTTTAACCGACACCCTCAACTGGTCTGCAACAGCAGGATCTGACATTACAGCAAAGTCGGGCTTAAATGCCCTGACCTGCTCCAGCATCGGGTCATGACTCCGACATGCGACCAGCGACCTTACTTTATAACGATCACTGTTTCGGGCAATGACATCCAGAGTGTTTTTTCCGATAGACCCGGTTGAGCCCAGTACACAAACCTGCTGCATGCTTAACTCCCACCGATAACCAAAGCAAGAGTAAAGACCGGCACAGCCGCCGTCAGGCTGTCTATTCGATCCAGCACCCCACCATGGCCGGGCAGTAAATTACTACTGTCCTTAATCCCACGCTCTCGCTTGAGCATACTTTCAAAAAGATCGCCCAGCACGGAAACCAGCACGACAACTATTGAAAGCACTAAAAGCCCCAGCCCACGGGCAAAAGAAAGGTCAAAGTAGAGCCCCACACAGGCCGCTACCAGTAACGACATCAGCAGCCCGCCCACTAATCCTTCAATCGTTTTCTTGGGACTCACCCGTTCAGCCAGCTTGTGACGCCCGAGACCCTTACCGGCAAAATAGGCCCCCACATCGGCCGCCCAGACGAGCAGGAATACCAGCATGATGGTCCAACCCTGCTGGTCATGGAATTTGAGTTTTGTGAGAGCAAACCAGGCCGGGACCAACGTCAACAAGCCCATCATCAGCCTTAAAAAACGACTGTGACAGAAATAGGCGGAAGAAGGATAACCCTTGACCAGAGCAAATGCTACCAGCCACCAGACGACAGATACAGCCAGCAGTATATAGGCTGACATATCTTTAACAAACCAGCAGACCCCACCAGTCAATAACACATAACCCACCCGGGCGGCGGTGTCCTTGAAACCAGACAAGTTGGCCCACTCCCAGGCTCCAAGCATAATAACCAGAGCAATCAGGATCGAAAAAGCGGTGGGAGAAAGAAAAACAACACTCCCTAAGGCCATAACTGCCAGAAACACGGCAGTGAGAATTCTCTGTTTTAACACGTAGCCTCAGCCTCCACCTGCTCGCTGGTCTTGCCAAATCGTCGCTGACGATTGACATAAGCCAGGAGCGCACGCTCAAACTCCCTGCGATCGAAATCCGGCCACAAGGTTTTGGTAAAATAAAATTCGCTGTAGGCACACTGCCACAGAAGGAAGTTACTAATACGCTGCTCACCACTGGTTCTGATTAAAAGGTCGGGCTCGGGTATACCAGCCGTACTCAAATGCTGACCAATCAACGACTCATCAACCTCGTCAGCGGATATCTCACCCTGCTCCACCAGGCTAGCCACCTTACGAGCAGACTGAGCAATATCCCACATCCCACCATAATTAGCAGCAATCACCAGGGTCACTTTCGCCCCGTCAGCAGTCAAAGCTTCTGCTTCTGCAATCTGCGCCTGAATGTCAGGGCTAAAGCGACTTACGTCGCCTATAATTTTCAACCTGATATTATTTTTTTTGAGCTTGCCAGTTTCCTTGCGCAATGTCCTCAGGAACAATTCCATCAGGCCATCCACTTCACTCTTCGGCCGATTCCAGTTTTCACTACTGAAAGCAAAGAGAGTCAGAACCTTAATACCTGCTTCACCACAAGCCTCAACTACTCCTCTTACTGCTTTTACACCCGCTCGATGTCCGGCAAGACTCGGAAGCAGTCGCCGTTTCGCCCAGCGGTTATTCCCATCCAGAATGATGGCCACATGGCGGGGCAACTTACTCCCGGTATCCCCTCTAAGTTGCCGATTTCCTCTAGCGATTCCATGGCCATTCACTATTTTGTTGATC
>NZ_JAHHPN010000298.1:0-1125 GCF_024606325.1 Endozoicomonas sp. ONNA1 | reverse complement strand
TATGCTTTATTATTACTACATCCTTTGTGAATGAAGCAACTTGTGATAAATCAACTATCTCCCCCGTTGCAACAAATATCAGTACGACACTGCTAGGGGGGGATCTTGTAGCGAGCATTCCTCTTCCAAGCAACTCACCATCATCGTATTTAAATATATTTTTCCAACCACTTGCCATTAGTTCAAAAAAACGGTCATTTACATTAGAAGGTAATTCACAAGTTTCCATTTCATCATCGAACTCAAACATTATCCTTTGTCGGGCAAATGATTCCAAAGGAGTACTTTGGCCTCCAAAAAAATCATAGTCAATGCCATTTATCAAAACAGGGAAAAAATTGAAATGATAATATGGAGTAACTGCATGACTTTTTTCAGATGAGCTTTTTATTACAATTTTTATTGCGAAAGATTCACTTGAAAACACTAATAAAGAGAGTAAGAAAGTTAATAAATACTGACGTTTCATCGACCTTTAACCTCAGTCAATCTTAAAATCTTTAGAGTAGTAGCAGTTATAGAATTAGCAACCTGAGTGTAATCGAGCTCGATTGTAAAAATGCTGAATGTGCCCTGCTATAGCATCTCGAAGATGATGGATATTCCAGAACGTCTCTTCGGTCACGAGCTCCCCCTTCAAGGTATGGAAAAAGGACTCAATTTCAGCATTATCACTACAACGCCCAGGTCGATTCATACTGGCAATAAAGCCATAGCGTTTATGCAGTCTCTGTATCTCTGTGGCACGATACTCAACGCCCCTGTCAATGTGGAACACCAGCCATAGCTCAGGTCGACGTTTTCGGACGGCCATCAACAAGGCTACTCTGGTTAGCTTGGCGATTCGATGATTTTTAAGTGACTAGCCAAGCACACTGCGGGAGTAGAGGTCGATAACAACAGCCATATAACACCACTGCCCTCGCACTTTTATGTATGTCACATCTCCGACCCAATACTGATTGATAGCTGTGGGTTTGGCGAGGTCTTTGCGGACGTTTTTTGCAGGCTCGTCCACACGGGGCGACAATGGTTTCTTCGATAGATGCGTGTTTTACGACCCACCAGACCTGCGTTTATCATCATGCGTTCAACGCATTTTCTGCTCACACAAATGCCTTGCAG
>NZ_JAHHPN010000021.1:0-13459 GCF_024606325.1 Endozoicomonas sp. ONNA1 | reverse complement strand
GGTGTGACCCGAAATTCCGCTACGTACAGGATATCAAATCAGGCCGTTTTCCTGACGAGGTTTATCCGGATCATCCAAATCAAAGCTTTGACCCTGACTATTTGAACCTGGATACAGACAACCTTACCGATCGGGGATTGCAGCGTTCATCCAGAGCCAGAGGACCCAATTTGGGTATTGACGGCGGGACACTGCCACTGACTCATCTGGACAGTCTGTTCTGGTTCGCCATAAACACAGGGTGGCAGCTGCACGAGCCAACCCGTATTTATCCTGATAATACAGACGCAGATCAATACACCAACGCTCTGAGCCCTATGGTTGCTGACGTGTAGCCGAAACAACAATCTCACGCACACAGACATTTTGAGGCTGGTTGTAAACAAAGTTCACACAGCTGGCGATGTCTTCTGGATGAATAACCCCCCCCATGCTGTCTTTCCAGCTTTCATAACCTTCCTTGATATCACCGGATGTCGTGTGACTCAGCAGCTCAGTTTCTACTGCACCGGGAGCAACGGTAATCACTCTGACATTGTCGTCCGCAACTTCTTCACGCAGTGTTTCAGACAAGCCATGAACCGCAAACTTGGTGCCGCAGTATGCCATATGATTAGGAAAGCCTTTGATACCAGCAATGGAGCTCAGGTTAATAATGGTACCGCCCTTGCGCTTTTTCATTTTGCCAATAACCGCACCAATACCATTTAGTACACCATTGACGTTCACACTGATCATTCTATCCCACTCGACCGGGTCTTGTTCATCAGCATTACCCAGCAGCATCAAACCCGCATTGTTGACCAAACATTCAGTCTCACCGTAAACCGATTCTGCTTCATCCACTGCCGCATAAAAAGCTTCGCGATCAGTCACATCGACTTTTCTGCAGAGGGTATTGGGCAGTTCCAGGGCTTCCAGCTTTTCAATTCTTCTTGCCAGCAGTAACAGTGCATGACCCTGGGCGCTGAATTGACGGGCGATGGCTTCACCAATTCCGGAACTGGCACCGGTAATCACAACCAATGGTTTTGTCATGAGAGATTCCTGTAGGCTTTGCAACTCGTGAGTATTCATCCGCCAGAACTTAAATCACATTCAGCATAAGTCCGAAGCCGATGAGAATTCCGTGATACTCTACCTTCAGCCCCCCCCTTGCAGAAATACCTTTTGGTTTGAACATTCATCAGTCTTTATTATCTAGAGGACTGATCAGCTACCTGATAGCGACCATAGATAGCCGCCACCATAGATAGCCGTCATAGCAGTCGAACACAGCAACCGCTTCGTCATCAACAATGAACACAGAAGCTGGCCAACCTGAACAGGTTCATGCAAAATGTTCAAAACAGCCGTGAGCCGAAATACTCCAGAAGGAACGCTGAGTGCTATGCTGCATGACGCCACAGCACTCCTGCAAAGAGAACCTCAGTGAACGACAGCAATCAACCCATCCTTTACTCTTTTCGTCGATGCCCTTACGCCATGCGTGCCAGACTGGCACTGACTTACTCAGGCATCGCTCTTGAGCACAGAGAGATATTGCTGAGAAACAAACCTCAGGCGATGCTCAGTGTCTCACCTAAAGGCACTGCCCTGCAACAGACATCATGGCCTCAGACGTAGCCGATCATCGAGATCGACAGGTGGGTATACGAGTCCGCATCTATACTGATATCTCATTTATTTCTGAGGCTGAGAGAATGCAAGAGGATATAGTACCCGTTGATCTTCAGACGAATAAAAACAGTCATTTTGAGGTTTTAAATGATAAAAATATTTTCAGCCATTTTAAAACTGCAAGCAGAACAAGAAAACTGAATATTGTCTCCAAACATTTAAAATTATCCAGGCATATTTCCTTTATTTTTTCTCTATCCTTCTTTCAGATATTAAGTTTTAATCTTTATGCTGAAGTGTTCTACACCTGTTCTACACCAAAAAGTTTTATGTGAGATCAGAATCGGATAATAGAAGTTATGTGGTAGTTCATGAATACAGACATTTTTTTAGCTTTCCAGCATGGAGTTTTTACTCTGTTGATGATTCGTTTAACGACGAGTGTTTTGTATCTCAACTAAAAAATGCCACTGAATTCGATGACTTAAGTTCTTTCAGGGTTGAATTTCTGAATGGCACTAGCGAAGACTTTCCAATGGTCATGGCACATATGCAACCCCTGTTTAGAGAGTTTCAATTCCTGGCAAAGACTACTGCATTATTTTTGTGCCTTATCTACCACCATACAAATGCTTACAGGTTTTAGATTAAGCCCGAACAAAGAAACAAAAAAATAAAAAAACGGGCTGTCAAGCCCGTTTTTTTATTTTGTCGTCAACAGCAGCTGAGCTATCTTTCAGCTACTCATAGTTCATCTTTGTCCTCAGATTTGTCCTCAGATTTGTCCTCAGATTTGTCCTCAGATTTGTCCTCAGAAGAACTATCCGCCCGGGAAGCTATTGACTGAATGGCATCACTGACTTCCTGATGTTTTTCCTCTAACTCTTCTGTGTTGGCCTCAGTATTGTCTTCAAGCCAGGAAATTGACTCTTGAATGGTATTATCAAGAAGACTCTTGTCTTCGGCAGAGAGTTTATTGACCCAGCCGTCACTGTCATCCTTTAATTGAGAGCGGTGCGAATAAACAAGAGATTCCAACTTGTTACGGGCCTCGACCTTTTTTTGTGCCCGCTGATCCTGCTCCGAGAATTTTTCGGCATCCTGAATCATTTTTTCAATGTCCTCTTCGCTCAGCCGGCCAGTATCTTTATTAATAACGATATTGTTACTGCCACTCGATTTTTCCTGAGCTTTCACGGTCAATATGCTGTTCTCGTCTACAGAGAAAGTCACGTCTATCTGAGGAACACCTCTGGGAGCGGGTGGGATACCGGTAAGATCAAAATTACCCAACAGGTGATTGTCTTTGGTCATGGGGCGCTCCCCCTCGTAGACCTTGATAGTCACTGTAGTCTGGCGATCACTGGCGGTACTGAAGATCTGATGTTTCTTGGTGGGAATGACCGTGTTGCGGGTCAGTATTTTTGCGAAAACCCCACCTACTGTCTCAATCCCCAGAGAAAGAGGGATTACATCAAGCAGAAGTATGTCGTTGTTTGACTTATCGCCACTGAGCACCGCTCCCTGAACAGCAGCACCATAGGCGACAGCCTCGTCCGGGTTAACACTATGATTTAAAGCTTTGCCATTGAAATACTCTCTCAACAGCTCCCGAACTTTGGGGATACGGGTGGAGCCCCCGACCAGAATAATCTCATTGATATCCTGACGCTCAAGACCAGCATCTTGCAGGGCCTTCTTTACAGAAGTCAGTGTTTTTCGGAACAGATCCAAATTGAGTTCTTCAAATTTCGCCCTTGACAAGGACGCGCTGAAGTCCTTTTCATCGGCCAGTGACTCAACTTCAACCCGCACCTGATGGGTCGTTGACAAAGTACGCTTGGCCTTCTCCACCTCCCGGCGTAATTTCTGCTGGGCACGCTTGTTATGGGTCAGGTCAAGACCGTATTTTCGTTTAGCGATTTTACTAAAGTAATCCACCAGTCGCTGGTCAATGTCCTCCCCTCCCAGGTGAGTGTCGCCAGCAGTAGCCAGCACCTCAAAGACACCATTATCAATCGTCAGTATTGATACATCAAACGTGCCGCCACCAAAATCAAACACCAGTACGTTTTCTTCACCCTTGAGCCTTTTGTCTAAACCATAAGCCAATGCCGCTGCGGTGGGTTCATTAATGATACGCTCAACAGTTAACCCTGCTATTCTGCCCGCATCCTTGGTAGCCTGACGCTGAGCATCGTTGAAATAGGCAGGCACAGTGACAACCGCACGGGTGACTTTCTCCCCGAGATAATCTTCCGCAGTCGTTTTCATTTTGCCCAGCACCATTGCGCTTAACTCTTCCGGAGTAAATGAAAAATGTTCCTGAAGGGTTGTCATTTCTATTCTGGGCTGACCATTCACATTCACAACTTTGAAAGGGAAGTGCTTGATATCTGCCTGTAATTTCGGGTCATCAAAGTCGCGACCGATAATGCGCTTGACATCAAATACCGTAAGCTCCGGATTTCTGGTGGCCTGGTTCTTGGCGGCATCCCCTACAAAGCGCTCATTTTCGGGAGTCCAGCTAATAACGGATGGTGTTATTCTATTTCCCTGGTCATTGGCGATGATTTCTGTTCGCCCAGACCGACGAATACCCACGCAGGAGTAAGTGGTCCCCAGGTCAATACCGATAATGACCCCTGTCTCCTCACTTGCCTCTGAGCAGATAGATGTAAGTATTATCAGAGCAGGTAAGATCAGGGCTTTAACTAATGACTGTTGAATGAAACTCCACTCCAGCATGATCAGCACCTTTATCAATGGATTTAAGGTTAACAGTATCCCAGGCCATCAATGGGAAAATGCCTGCAAAAAGCAAACACACAATCTAACCAGACTGCCTGAACCCAATCCTTGCAATAGAAGAGGAGGGCGCAAAAGGTTGCGAGTTCAGTAGAACGAGTCAGATTTTTCACTCAGGTTTTTATGAATAGTCGACCTGTTTAATCGAATTGATCGGAAAACTAGGCCATTATTTCTTGATTTTCAACCAATCCAGTTACTTTACAAACAACCTCTCAGCCGAATAATTCCTTCGTTATATAAAGCTGAAGACCTTAGCCAGAAGCCGGGCCATGGATTTCCACAATGCATCAGCCTTCTAATCCCGCTATAATCCCGCAGTTTTCACCATGAAATATGGTCAGACAGTGGCATGAACCGTTTTATATTTATTTCTTTTAGATCTTTAAAGATCATTTAACTGCATTTTTATGGCATATATAATGAGCGGCCACATTCGGGTATTGACGCTACTGACGTCTGGACAGAGCACCCCGCAGCCTGTCTGTCCCTCGAACACACTCTCGGTAGAGTCAAAATGGAACAGATGAGCGAACTGGTACTGATTATGATCAGTGCCATCCTGGTCAACAACTTTGTACTGGTACAGTTTCTGGGCCTCTGTCCGTTTATGGGTGTCTCCAACAAACTGGAGTCAGCCATGGGAATGTCTCTGGCCACCACGTTTGTACTCACTCTGGCCTCAATCTGCAGCTACCTGACTTATCAGTACCTTCTGATTCCCCTGGGTCTGGAATTTCTCAAAACCATTGCCTTTATCCTTGTCATCGCGGTAGTGGTTCAGTTTACGGAAATGGTGGTTAGAAAAGTCAGCCCTCTGCTGCACCGTGTCCTTGGCGTATTCCTGCCTTTGATCACTAGCAACTGTGCTGTTTTGGGTGTCGCTCTGCTGAACAGCAACCGATTAAACAGTTCACTGGTTGATTCCGCTACCTATGGCTTTGGTGCCGCTGCCGGTTTTTCACTGGTGCTGGTTTTGTTCTCTGCCATGCGTGAACGTATTGCTGCTGCCGATGTTCCTGCTCCTTTCAGGGGCGCTGCCATCGGAATGATCAGCGCTGGCCTGATGTCATTGGCCTTTATGGGCTTCACTGGCCTGATCAAACTGTAAGGGAGATCTGTCAAGGATTATGGAAATCGTCATTTTTGCCATTATCGCCCTTCTTGCTCTGGCACTTGTTTTTGGCGCCATACTGGGTTTTGCCAGTGTCCGCTTCAAGGTGGAAGGCAACCCTATTATTGATCAGGTGAATGAGCTGCTGCCTCAGACCCAGTGCGGTCAATGTGGCTTTCCGGGCTGTCGTCCATACGCAGAAGCGATTGTCAGTGGTGAACCCATCAACCGTTGCCCTCCAGGTGGTCAGTCCACTATCAATGCACTGGCCGATCTTTTGGATGTGGAGCCTGAACCACTGGACGAAGAGCATGGTGCCGAAAAGCCGCCCATGGTTGCCTACATCCGGGAAGATGAGTGTATTGGTTGCACCAAATGCCTACAGGCTTGCCCAGTAGATGCCATTCTGGGCGCTGCCAGGCAAATGCACACGGTCATGAAAGATGAGTGCACTGGCTGTGACCTTTGTGTTGAACCCTGCCCTGTTGACTGCATAGACATGGTAGCCATCGAAACAACGCCCCATACCTGGAGCTGGACCTTGCCCTCCAGGGAAGCAGAACCTGGCCTGATAGCCACGGATATGAGAGGACAAACCGTATGAATCTGCCTCTCAGGGATATCACTGAATCCAGGCACATGCCCGAAGTCAAAGTCAGAGTCTGGCCACTGACGGGAGGCATTCATCCTGAGGAAAACAAGCGCCAATCTACCAGCGTGCCTATCAAGTCTGTCCCAATGCCGGATAAGTTAATTCTGCCATTGTCACAGCATGCGGGCTCTCCTGCAGAGCCTATTGTTGCTGTTGGAGACAGAGTGCTAAAAGGACAAATGATTGCCAGAGCTACCGGCTTTGTCAGCGTGCCCGTTCACGCCCCTACCTCGGGCACTGTGTCTGCAATAAGTTCAGAAGCGATACCCCATCCCTCCGGAATGCACGACGAGTGCATTACATTAATTCCGGATGGCAAAGATCAATGGTGTCAGCTCCAGCCAATCAACGATTATAAATCTGTTGAGCCATCAACTCTGGTTGAGCTTATCCGCCAGTCGGGTATTGCAGGTATGGGCGGAGCAGGCTTTCCAGCCGCAGTCAAGCTGTCACCAAGAAGCCCGATACATACACTGATTCTGAATGGCACTGAATGTGAGCCGTATATCACGGCTGATGACATGCTCATGAGAGAGCGTGCCGACAGCATTGTGACCGGCGCAGAGATTTTACAACACCTTCTCACTAGTGAACGTTGTCTGATCGGCATTGAAGACAATAAACCAGAGGCGATTGAAGCCCTCAAAAAAGCCGTTGCCCAGAGCAGCAACGGTCATCAAATAAAAGTGGTTGTCTTCCCAACCAAATACCCTTCGGGTGGCGAAAAGCAGCTGATTCAAATATTGACAGGCCTGGAAGTTCCCTCAGGAAAACTACCTTCCGATTTGGGTATTGCTGTTCAAAACGTTGGCACAGCGGTGGCTGTCTGTGATGCTGTCCAGCATGGCAAGCCGCTGATTTCCAGAATCACCACCATGACTGGCGAAGCGCTCTCAAAACCGGGCAACCTTGAAGTTCTTCTGGGAACACCTGCCAGACACCTTCTGTCCGCAGCAGGCATCAACGATCGTCAACTGGACGCATTGATTATGGGTGGCCCTATGATGGGTTTCACGCTGAACGGGCAGGATGTCCCTGTCATCAAGACCAGCAACTGTCTGATTGCCGGAACCCGTGGAGAATTCCCTCCGGCCATGCCGGCTCAGGCCTGTATTCGCTGCGGTATGTGTGCAGAAGCCTGTCCATCGTCTTTGCTACCTCAACAACTTTACTGGCATGCGAAATCAGAAAACCATGAGCAGCTGAAACATCACAACCTGTTTGACTGTATCGAATGCGGTGCTTGTTCCTACGTGTGTCCCAGCAGTATTCCACTGGTTCAATACTATCGAGCCTCCAAGGGTGAAATTCGGGCTCAGGAAGCCAGACATGCCAAAGCAGAACGCTCCAGGGTGCGCTACGAACATCGCCAGACCCGTCTTGAAAGAGAGCAGGCTGAAAAAGAAGCCAAGCGCAAGGCTAATGCAGAACGTGCTGCCAGATTGAAAGCTGAGAAGGCAGCATCAAGCAATAAAGAATCGTCTGCAGTCCCGGATCCTGTTCAGGCAGCCATTGAAAGAGCCAAGGCCAAAAAAGTGGCAGCAAGCACAACTACCAACAAACCGGCAAAAACGACACTGTCTGCAGATCAAAAAGAACTCAGGATTCAGTTATCACTGGCCAGCGCCCAGCTGAAGAAAACCCGCAGAGCCCTGACTCAGGCTCAGGAGAAGGGAGAAGGCGACATTGACAAGCTGAGTGCTGATGTCAGCATGCTGGAAGCTCAGGTAGCCAAACTGCAAAAAGAATTTGAAACGGCAGCTGTTTCAGAGCCTTCAGCCATAGAACAGCCTTCAGCTATACGACAGCAACCGAGAGCTGAAAAAAACCTTGATAACGAAGCTGCCAAAAAGTTGAAAATAGAATCCGCTATGGCTAAAGCAGCATTGAAAAAAGCGGAAAGAGCTTTGGCTACAGCCCTTGAAGAAGGCAGTTCTGAAACGGAAGCCCTCAGAGACGCAGTGGAAGAGTACCGCCAGAAAGCAGACAGCCTGACCAAAGAATTAGTTGATGCCAACACAGGAAAGCCAGCAAAATCCTCAGCAGATGACAAAAAGCTGAAAGTTGAACAGGCGATGGCCAAAGCGGCTTTGAAGAAGGCTGAGCGAGAAATGACAAAAGCTCAGGAATTGGGCTCCGATGACACTCTCTCCCTTCAGGACAAAATAGACGAATGTCGTAAAAAACTTGAACAACTGGAATCCGGAAAACCATCCGTCGCTGATAACGCAACGGGAGCGACCAGTTCGTCATACCCGGTAAAGACTGAAACCAGCGACGACCTTAAGAAATTGAAAATTGAGAACGCTATGGCCAGAGCTGCACTCAAGAAAGCCCAAAGGGCACTGGATAACGCCGAAGGCGATACCCAGGCCCTGGAAGCGGCCCTGACCAAAGCACAAACCAAAGCAGCTGAAGCAGAAAATGCTCTGGCCGCAGCAAGTTGATTCTCTCTTGATAAACAGTCGGTATTTACGATGACCCTGGTAAGGCAGACATCCCCCCATGCTCGCAGTCCCAACAGCACGCAGCAGATAATGAAATGGGTCCTACTGGCAGCAGTGCCGGGCCTGGCCATGCAGACAGTCTTTTTTGGCTGGGGAACGCTGATCAATCTCGTCTGGTGCATATTGATTGCAGTGGGCTCAGAAGCGTTGGTGCTGAAAATACGACAACGCCCCATCAGCTTCTATCTCACTGATGGTTCAGCCATTGTCACCGCCGTGTTGTTGGCTCTGGCACTGCCCCCCCTCTCGCCCTGGTGGCTAACCCTGATTGGAATTTCTTTCGCCATTATCATTGGCAAGCAACTCTACGGGGGGCTGGGTAACAATCCATTTAATCCGGCCATGCTGGGATACGTGCTGTTGCTGATTTCCTTCCCTCAGGAAATGACTCAATGGCTACCTCCGGTGGGTGCAGCAGGCCACACTGCTGTGAAAAGCTTCAGCGAGGCACTTTTCACTATTTTCCCACTCTTCGGTCACCCCATTAATATTGACGCCATCAGTATGGCAACGCCGCTGGATATTGTTCGGGAAAATACCTCCCTGACCATGAAAGAGCTCTGGTCAGAAAATCCGGCCTTCCAATATTTTGCAGGTCGTGGGTGGCTCTGGATCAACCTTGCCTATCTGTTGGGTGGCCTTTTTCTGCTCTACAAAAGGGTTTTTAGCTGGCACGCCCCGATGGGCATGCTGGCAGCTCTGCTGGTAATGTCTACCCTTTTCTGGGGCGGAGCCGGGTCTGGCAGCCACGGTTCGCCATTGTTCCACTTATTCAGTGGTGCCACCATGCTGGGTGCTTTTTTCATTATTACCGACCCCGTCAGCAGTGCTACCAGCAACAAGGGAAGGCTGATCTTTGGTGCCGGAACAGGCATTCTTGTCTATATTATCCGCACCTGGGGCGGGTACCCTGACGGTGTCGCCTTCGCGACGCTGCTAATGAACATGGCAGCGCCCATGATTGATTACTATACCCAGCCAAGAACCTATGGTCATAAGAAGCCGAACAAGGGGCTGCCAGAGCAGCACTGAGCTAAGCAGCCCTGAGCCAAGCAGCCCTTAGTGAATGAATGTGAAATGAGTGACTCACGAATGTCCACGGATAAAGAAAGTCAAAATGACCCAAATCCATCTTCTGAACGGAAGATACCTTCTGCCGGCCTTGCCAGCAGCATCGTTCGCAACAGTCTGACACTGGGTATGTTTGCCATTCTCACCGTGGGCCTCATTGCTCTGACTTTTGTTTTCACGCAAGAGAAGATTCATGCCCAGGTTCGCGCCTTTGAAGCCAGGGCTCTGAAAGAAATTCTTCCGGATGACACACACGACAACAGCATTCTGGATGCCCGGATAGTCATCCCGGCCAATGATTTACTGGCAACCTCTACTGAAAAATATGGCTACGTAGCTTTCAAGCATCACAAGCCTGTTGCTGTCATTCTTCCCGCCATAGCTCCTGACGGCTATGCTGGAAAAATAGAGCTACTGGTGGGCATATACGCCGACGGGACTCTGGCTGGAGTAAGAGCCACCCAATACAAGGAAACGCCTGGACTCGGTGATAAAATAGACACCAAAGTGTCTGACTGGATCTTGCAGTTCCGGGGTAAGTCTCTCACAGACCCTGCCCCTGAAGACTGGGGAGTCAAGAAGGATGGCGGCCAGTTTGACCAGTTCACCGGGGCTACTATTACCCCCAGAGCTGTTGTGGGCTCCGTCTATCGAACCCTGAACTATTTTGCCTCTCACAGGGATACACTCTTTAAAGAGGGTGAAGCAGCCATGGAAACCCTGGCACAGCCAAAAGTGTCGAGAAAAGGAGCAGAACAATGACGGATGATGTTGCTACTGATTCAGCGCTGCAGAAAAAATCGTTGTTCGCCGATCAATCTGCCGCCAGGATTGCCTGGAACGGGCTCTGGCATAACAACCCGGCCCTGGTCCAACTGCTGGGTCTTTGCCCCCTTCTGGGTGTATCCAACAGTGTGGTTAACGCTCTTGGGCTTGGTATTGCTACCATGCTGGTGGTCATGGGCTCAAACATAGTTGTTTCCCTTATTCGACATCAGGTGACTGATGCGATTCGCCTGCCTGTCTTTGTTATGGTCATCGCCTCTTTTACCACTTGTATCGAGCTTTTGATGCAGGCTTACACCTATGAGTTGTATAAAATTCTGGGTATTTTCATTCCCCTGATTGTCACCAACTGCATTATTTTGGGACGTGCAGATGCCTACGCCTCTAAACAGCCTGTGATTCCTGCCGCTTTTGATGGATTGATGATGGGAGCAGGCTTTGCTGCCATATTGGTTCTGCTGGGAGCACTTCGGGAACTGATTGGTCAGGGAACACTGTTCTCGGGCATGGATCTGCTTCTGGGCCCTGCCGCTCAAAACTGGTCAATTGTCGTTTTCCAGGATTACAAACAGTTTCTGTTCGCCATCCTCCCCCCGGGAGCCTTTGTCTTTATGGGGTTTCTGATTGCTATCAAAAATGTCATCGACAAAAAGCAGGAAGAAGCCAGAAAAGCTCAAGAACCGTTATCAGAGGTTGGCAGTAAACGTGTTCGAGTGACTGGAAATATCCGATGAATAAGGAAAAAAGAACCCGGATTTTTAGCCGTTTGCGGGACCAAAACCCTAACCCGACGACAGAACTGAATTACTCCTCATCCTTCGAGCTTTTGATCGCTGTGATTCTTTCAGCTCAAGCAACGGACGTTGGCGTGAACAAGGCAACGGATAAATTATTCCCGGTGGCCAATACACCCCGGACCATTTTTGATCTGGGTGTTGAAGGCCTGAAGGAATATATCAAAACTATTGGCCTGTTCAATGCCAAAGCCGAAAATGTCATTAAAACCTGTAAAATGCTGCTGGAACAGCATGACGGTGAAGTCCCTGATACCCGAGAAGCCCTGGAAGCACTACCCGGTGTGGGTAGAAAAACTGCAAACGTGGTGCTGAACACCGCTTTCAAACAGCCTGCTATGGCTGTGGACACTCACATATTCCGGGTTTCCAACCGCACCGGAATTGCTCCGGGCAAGAATGTGCTCGAAGTAGAAAAAAAACTGGTCAGACTGGTTCCCAAAGACTTTCTTCTGGACGCCCATCACTGGCTCATTCTTCATGGACGCTACGTCTGCAAAGCCAGAAAGCCTCAATGCGGCAGCTGTATTATCGAAGATTTGTGTGAATTCAAGGAAAAGATTTCCTGATCCAAGACATAGAGCCCCCTCTCGTCCTGAGCTTGTCGAAAGACTTCGACAAGCTCAAAGCCGGGAATTAGAAACGGCGATAACCTCCGTTAATAAAGGAAACAACGACTGCGGAAACAACAACATACAAAACACCGCCAGAAGGAATAGCTGAAACATAAGAAACAGCGGATGAAGCATCAACAGGATTGCATTCATCAGAATAACTTGCCGGATAGTAACCATGATCGCCAATATAGGACTGAATACTGGGTAACAGCATAAACGCTGTAAAGGTTTCAGCGGCTTTGTTGTTAGCAGCGTTACGGAGTATCACCATCTGCTGCTTGAGACGGTGAAAATCAGTGTCTTTTAACAGGGACACTTCATCGACTTCGGGGTAACCGTGCTTTACGTCATGAGTATCCGCGGAGTGATCATCATCTCCGTGAAACACTAACGAGGCCGGGAGCAAGGCAAATACCTCCGTTTTATTCTTGCTGTTATCCCAGACATCATGAGCGCTGTCTTCGATCTTGATTCTCCCCGTTTCATTAAGGGAATAGTACAACCCTGTAGAGTCAAGCAGCGCTTTTGCCCTCTTGCCATAGGGAGAATCCTGAGGATCCGGAATATAGACGTCCTGACCGCTATGCTTGGCCATAAATTCACTCAACTCCTTCACCGATATTGTCTCTTTTCCATGACCGTGACCATGATCATCGGTCTGGTTACCCATCTTGTGCAGGAATGCAAGTCGGCCAAAGGCAAAGGTTTTCCGTGAATCTTTCTTGATTCTACCCAGTTGCTCCAGCGTGGCCGGATGGGTTTCATCTGCGCTGAGAAAGACGTCAAAGTTTTCACCATTCACAATACGGCCGAACAGGTCATCACTCGAACCCATCACAAGCATAAGATCAATGTCCGAATGGCGTTTTTCAAAGACTTTTTTCAATTCAACAGCGGTCGGGTAAAAGTTGGATGCAACCGCAACTTTCAGGGTGTCTGATAACACTGCGGGACTGAGAAATATCAGAGCCAGAACAAAAAAGGCGGATCGATAGACTTTTTTAAAAAAACCATGTCGTATACTAGACCTGAGAGACTGCCAATACTCTTTGAAACTCCATTTGGGGCAGCTGAATAAAGTCGGCATTAATGTAGTCATAACAACTCTATGTTTACTGGTTGATAGGGCAAAGAAGTATAGACGGTATTTATGTGATGTATTTTTTTATCGGTTTATTCTCACTCCTCATTTGGGCATTGGTAGGGTCCGCACATGCTGATGTACATGAAGTTAAAGGTATCAATGACCTGTCGTACGGTCATTTCAATGATACCAGTATTGGCAGAGCTTCTCTTGATTGTAGTCTTCGATCTTGCAACATTTGCAGGAATGGCGCCCTGCCTTGCAGCCATTTCCTTTGGAAAAGTTTGATTTAGAATAATGGTTACCTGGGACTTCGTCAGGCCTGAAGCAAATCCATAGTCAGGGGATCCGGGATTACTCGCCATGTATTCATATATGACGCTATTTTCTGAAGAAAGAGGTTGGA
>NZ_JAHHPN010000297.1:0-12766 GCF_024606325.1 Endozoicomonas sp. ONNA1 | reverse complement strand
CTGCCCTCTCTTCTGGTTTTGGGAAGCTTAGCAGCAAGTCACGGTAGTATTCGTATTGCTTTTGGCGCAGCTCAATTTCTCGGGGTAAGCCTTCGGTGATGGAATTGGTTAGGGCTTCAAACTTGCTTAAGATTGAAACGATTCGTTTTTGCTCATCAAGAGGAGGGAATGGAAAGAGCACAGTTTCAAAAGTTGCAAGTTTAATATTGCTCTGAGCACTACCTGTACTTTTTGCCTGTAGTTTGGTTTTAAATGATGACAAAAGATACTCTATAAAGTTTACATTTGCCTTTTCTGGGTGAGCAATGAAGCCTATAACACTATCAGGAAAGCATGAATCAAATCCCAGGATGGTGGTTTCTGCGATATTTGCTGCTATTGTGATGCAAAGAGTTCCCTTTGGCCATAACTTGCTCTGTTTCAGCCCAAGCTTACTATAGGTTTGTGAGTATTCTGTGATGATATGTGAAGAGTTTCTAATATCTCCAGTTTGTATGAATGGTATAACTCCACCGTATAACCTTGGGTCATTTCGTGGACGATGCTTGGATTTTCCTCGGCCAAAGTCCAAGGCAACTTCTTGCAATGTTTTCCATTCCACCTCCCCATCATCAAAACTCAACAACCGATCACGATAGTAGTTGTATTGTTTTTTCCGTGCAGTAAGCTCGGTGGTCAACTCGGTGGTCAACTCGGTGGTCAACTCGGTGGTCAACTCGGTGGTCAGCTCGGTGAATTTGTCCAGTATTCTGACGATTTCGGATTGGACTTTTAGGGATTTTTGTGGGTTTTCCGGGCAGGGGATGGGGATTGGAATTTGTTGCATTTTCCCCTTTGTTAACTTTGCTCTGTCACCGCTAGATAAGTACGGTATGAAATTAACAATGCAAAGGTAGTGGAATATGAATCTTGTGTTAAGTTTCGACTTTCCACGTATAACATGCACATGATTGTTAGCCCAGAATTTTCCAGTTGCATATTGTATAGAGTATTTTTCGAGACTTGCTGAGCCATCCTCTGCAATTAGTACGAATTCACCATCATGAGTATACCCCTCAACGTAGTCTTGTATGTTGTTGGCTCCATAATATGGTGTTTTTCCCGGTGAACGGAGGGACGCTTTTACTGGTTTTCTCCCTTTGTTGGCAATCTCAAAAAACTTTTCATTGCCTAAAGGCACCCACTCAACCTCAGCCCCATCCAACAGCCTTTCCATAAAATCCATATCACCCACCACTACAAGTCCCCAGTCCTGAACTCACTATAACCTTCATAAAAATAACTAACATCAATGCCTTTCATATACAGGTCACGGTCGTCTATCCGATCGGTTAAGGTTTGCCTGAGCAGGTGTTTGACTCGATATCTTTGACGACACTGCGTTGCATGGCAGAGAGGTACTCTTTTTCTGGCATTGGCAGTTATTCGAAAATCTCGAATAACTACATAAAGCGCCTCAAGCTCAACCGGCAGTTGATCCATAAAATCTCTCATCCCTAATGAATTGTGCTTGTCGAAAATCATGCTCGCCCTGCTCACTTTTTATTCAACAAAGAAATAGCAAGACCCAGCAGACCAATCGCCGATAAAGCGTCTGTTGTATTAGCTTTCTGTGCATCGTTAACAAAATAGCGACTGTGGGTACGCTTTAAGTCATCAATGGTGTTGGCTTCAAAAATAACCACTTCTATTTCATTTTTATTGTTCAGAAAGTAATGCAGCTCTTTTTGCAGGCAGACTGCCTGCGCCGCAGAGTAATCACTGTATTCATCGCATTGAGTAGCCTTGGTGGTGCGATTGTGTTCAATGAGATAATACATGGTGAATCGCATCCTCTCTTTGTCGTCTACGGCAGTTATTCACCATTTGAAAGATATTTTCAAATGTTCATGCCTCAACCTTCTATCTCAGCCACAATGGCATCAATCTCCGAGCGTAGCTGATCTATCCTGCCAACCGTAGTTTTCAGCTCAGCATTCAGCTGAGTAATATCAACCTTCTCCCGGGTATCCCTGGCTTCCACATAACTGCTGACCGACAGGTTGTAGTCATTGTCAGTGATCGTCTCAAGGCTGACCGACTTTGCGACATGCTCCACATCGTCCTTGCTGTGGAAGATTGCCATAATCTGCTGGATATGCTGATCTGTCAGCACATTGTTATCTTTTACCGTGTTACCCAGACGGTTGCTGGTGGTGTCGAAATCGGCAAACAGGCCTTTGATATCGGCTTCTGACGGATAACCGTTGGCTGAACATTCAATCGACTTGAATATGTCAGCCAGCTCGGTATTCAGGTTATGGTTTTTGCTGGCATTGGCCGCTACGTTCACAAACAGTTCACTGGGGTAGATAAAATAGCCTTTGGTTTTGATGGCATCTTCTCTGGTTGCGACAATGTTTTCATCGCCATCATCCATTGTCGCATAATTGACGCTGTCATCACCGCCCGTGATGTAGTTGGTGAAGTTCTCACTGATAAAGCGGTAGAAAAGAGTGCCCAGCACGTATTGTTTGAAGTCCCAGCCGTCTACTGAACCACGCACATCGTTGGCGATCTGCCAGAACTGGCGCTGTAGTTCGGCGCGCTGTTGGGCACTGGTCATTGATGGCACTCCTGAAAACAAGGTTCTTTTGACAGTACGCTACCGCCCGGAGATTTGGCTACTGCAATCAGCAATAGGCGGAGCGTGGGTCTCGGTAGCTCTGTCGGTAAAAAAGGGTTCAGTTTACCAGCTTCGGCGAGAAGCCTCTCCCAGAAGAGGGCCGTGAGAGTCAAAATACTACAACATGACAAGAAACTGCCTGAAAAGTGGCCTGTTTGACCGTAAATCTAAAATCATCGGGTAGATCAGGCCTTATTCGCAGTTTTGTTAATTGCACTTACTCCAATGTTATGAACTTTTGTTTCAAAACCGACTCAGAGTTTTGAAGCCATTTTGAATGTTCTTTCTAAGTGGGAACAAAATTAACAAAGGAGTAGTCAATATGAATAACGTAGATAACAACTCCAGCACTGCTGGTTTTTTTTCACCAAAGCCTGAGGAGGAAACACCAGAGGGTGTCAGCTTCGGCAGAACTACAACGGCAGCTGACAATGTTGATGCTTAATTGAGCAGCGATCCCGATCACTCAAGTCAGAACTTGGGAGCCGTTGCCAGCAGCAGCACGTCACTTGAACAGAGAGTAGTGTCTAACCAGGCGAGCACTGAAATAGACGCAGCAAACAAAAAAGCTCAGGAGAATGTGACAACTATCATTAATTACTTAAAACAGCTGAAACAGCAAAATCTGATTTACAAAAATATGTATGGTAGAGAGGCAGCTCCTGATCAGGATATCCAAGTATTTGAGAAAGTCACCCAATTACTTAAATATCTTGAGCCTCTGAATATTTCAACAGATGAACATCTGAATGATGGTAGACACTTTTCTGAAGTCAATAAGGGATCATTTACTTCTGATTATCATGTTAGTTATCGGGGTGAGGAGATTTTTTCTTTGACCAGTGCTTTTAATGTAATTGAAGATGGTTTGAATTGGTCTCTAGCTGTTAAAACCACAAGCTTATTTGATGAACTCTATTTTGCCCCTGATGCTCCCGGTTATCAAGCTGTAAAAAGTGAATTTGAGGCATTACAGACCAAATCTTCACCTAATGATCTTAAAGGCTCGTCTGCCCGCGAATAACCTGACGAAAAGGCAGATTATAGTGAGCTGCAATTTGTTTGTTGATGCGGTGCTCCGGGTTGCTCGTATCAGGGTTGTTGAGAGACTTACCCCGAATTACCCGCATCAGCGGCATTATTTGAGATCAGAAATTCAGTTTGTCTTTAAGATTGCTTAATATGTCATCTTCAGAATCACTGCTCGAGGTTTCATCTTCATCTGACTGTTCTCCACCTGCTCTTTCCTCGGCATGTTGCTTAAGAAGCCTTGCAACTCTCACCAGTTTGTCTAGTTGCTCTTCATCATATTGAAGAGGAAGCTCTGGTCCAAGGAAGTGTTCCAGAATAGATTTGATCTTTTCGTCTGTACTTCTTGAAAACACTCTTCTAATGTGTCTGGCAATCGCATAACCCACTGCTGTCACTGCGTTTTCAGACTCCGGCAATGCTGCCGAAGCTCCCCCAGTCGAACCTTCAACGGTTTGGGACGCATTATCTATTTCGCTTTGCTTTCTGGATACCAAAAAATGATAAAGTTTTTCCAGCTTTAGCGGTTGGTATTGATCTTTCATCCAGAATCTTTTCGAAAATTCATCTCCGCTAGGTCCGCAGAGAAAAGCTGTAGAAAAAGCTGACATTAACAAAGAATAAAGCACTCCTACTGTTTCTGAATTCTCCACCAGAAATCTAAGCAGAATCATAGTGTCATTGACGTTTTCTTCAGCATCTGTGTAGTTTTCATAATTCATATAGGCCGTCACTTCTACAAAAGTTGGCGCTACCGGATAATCGAGAAATTCAGAGAGTAGTGATTTTTTGTCGTTTATTCCCAGCAGTCCATGACTTGCTGGTAGGAGTGACTTGCTATGACCACTAAGCCCAGAAAGAGAAAAAATAGCCTGACCTGGAGTTAGGCCGCCTGAATATCGTTCTTGCTGACTGCCCTTTTGATAATCGTTGTTTTGTAAAAGTAAGCTTGTCGGCAAGCCATTTAAAGCAGACGACAATTCTTTTGCCGTTATAGTAATACCCGAAAAAAACCGCCCTGTTTTTTCAGTATGAATTGAACCATCAACAGGCGCAAAAACAGCCTTTTTATTTTTTAGCAGATCCTGTAAATCAATGTGTATCTGATGACCTGACAGATCAGTCACAGCCAGAGACTGGTGGGCATCTGCCCGAAGTCTGATGATACTTTTCTCGTTAATGTCTGAAATCAGCAGTACTGAGCCTTTTTGGGAATCAAAAAATGGAGTAAAACCATGGATGGATAAAATCATATCCTCCTGAACAATAATGGAACCATTGCCCAGTACTATAGTGAGTGGCTCAGGCGAAGGAGTTGGGTAAGAGGCCCCTTTAACCGTTCCTGTTACAACCAAAGTTAAAAATATCAATGTTTGCCACAAGCTTTTTAGCATTGAAAAACCCCACTTGGCATAAAATAAATTGGAAATACCTGATGCTTGAACGGGTCCAGCTTTTGATCATTTCGGCAAGGAGCGTGACACTACCCTTGGTTGTCGTATACTGAGCGAGGATATTAGTGCAGAGCTGGTTTATACCCATTACCCTGAAGGATTCTTATATCAAAGCGACAGTGTAGCTTGTTTTTCAATTTTCAGTTTTTTTTCAGCACTGGAAAGTTTGACTTTATGAAGAGAACAAACGAGTTCCAATAGAGCGGCATTTTGTTGAGAAAGGAGCTTTTTTCCCGCTTTCAGGCAAATCACAAACCACAAAGCACAAACCAGAGTGAAGGACAAGGAGTCTCAGAATTCTCTCCCTGCCTGACGCTATCGAACTCTATGCGTTACAATAGCGTCGGCTAACTGCCATGAGCGATAGGAAATGTTTGAAATCGCTTGGGGGTATAGCCATTTGCAAAACGATAAGAAGCCAGGTGAACTGTGAGAGAGATTCTGCTGATTAATGTGACAGGGCGAGACAAACCCGGTCTGACGGCCTCCATAACATCCATCATGGCTGCCTGTGCTCATCAGAACAGGGGGCTGGAAATTCTCGATATCGGGCAGTCGGTTATCCATGACACCCTGACTCGTGGAACTC
Source organism: Endozoicomonas sp. ONNA1 (assembly GCF_024606325.1). NCBI lineage: Bacteria > Pseudomonadati > Pseudomonadota > Gammaproteobacteria > Oceanospirillales > Endozoicomonadaceae > Endozoicomonas > Endozoicomonas sp. ONNA1. The sequence goes on along the minus strand of NZ_JAHHPN010000297.1, from coordinate 7,029 downwards.
TTTCATGGACGATCATCGTTCGATTGCCAGATGGTCTGAAAGTCTCTCCTGTGGTGGAAGATCTGCTTTTTCACTTTGATCAACTTGAGCTTCACGGCAATTATCAGACCCTTTCTGATGAAGGCTTTCAACAGAGGGCATCCGAACAGAGCAATAATCGTTACATCCTGACCCTGCTTTCCAAAAACATCACAGCAGAGCACATCGCCCGTGCTAGCCATATCACAACAGAACATGCTCTGCATATAGATCGGATTACCCGACTGTCTGGCCGTTGTCTGGAGTTCGGGGTCAGAGGACTTTCTCCTGAACCGGACGCATTAAGAACGGACTTTTTGCGCCTGTCCTCAGAGCTGGACATGGATGTGACCTTTCAGGAAGACAACATCTATCGCCAGAATCGCAGGCTGGCGGTGTTTGATATGGACTCTACCCTGATTGAAGCCGAGGTTATTGATTTGCTGGCTGAAGCAGCGGGCGTGGGTGACAAAGTGGCAGCAATCACTGAAAGGGCCATGCAGGGCGAACTGGATTTTAACGAGAGTTTCCGCGAAAGGCTGGCCATGCTGAAAGGTCTGGATGAGTCGGTTCTGGCGAGCATAGCCGAAAAGCTGCCGATAATGGAGGGCGCTGAAAAGCTCTTTAAATGCCTGAATGCACTGGGTTATAAAACAGCGATCCTGTCAGGGGGTTTTACTTACTTTGCCCGTTTTCTTCAGGAGCGATTGGGGGTCGACCATATTTTTGCTAATGAGCTGGACATCGTCGATGGCAAAGTCACCGGTGAAGTCAAAGGTGAGATCGTCAACGGCGAGCGCAAGGCAGAGCTGCTCAAACAGATTGCTCTCAGTGAAGGAGTTTCTTTGCAGCAAACCATTGCCGTAGGCGATGGAGCTAACGATTTACCCATGCTGAGTATCGCCGGATTGGGCATTGCGTTCCGGGCCAAGCCTCTGGTCAGGCAAAGCGCCAGACAGTCTATCTCAACATTGGGTCTTGATAGCATACTCTACCTGTCAGGCTTCAGTGACAAAGACCTGCAAATACTGAATCAGGATAAAAGCTAAGGATGGTTCCAGCGTTCAATGATTACAACAAGCTTTTTACGTGTCTTACAGGCTGTGGCTTTTTTGGCATCTCTTTGGTCTTTAAGCAGCTATGGGGCGTCTCTTTCTGAATCTTCCTCTGTACTCTCAGCGGGCGAAAAATGGCGGAAGATTCTCAAAGAGGCCAGAGGGCAGAGTGTTTACTTTAATGCCTGGGGCGGAGATCAGCAGGTCAATGACTATATTCGCTGGACAGCCAAACAAGTACGACAGCGTTATGATATTGAATTGAAACAGGTCAAAGTCAGCAATACGGCAGACGTTGTCAGTCGTATATTGGCAGAGAAGCAGGCCGGTCGCGATTCAGACGGCACGGTCGACATGATCTGGATTAATGGCGAGAACTTCCGTTCAATGAAAAATCATGGCCTGCTTTTTGGGCCATTTTCTGAACAACTACCCAATTACCGCTGGATTGATACCCGGGAAAAACCCACAACGATTCTGGATTTTGGTGAGCCCGTTGAAGGTCTGGAAGCACCCTGGGGCATGGCGCAGCTGGTTTTTATTTATGATCAGGAGAGTGTGCAGGCACCTCCGAAAAGCGCGGCAGATTTATTGAAATTTGCCAGAAAGCATCCTGGCCGGGTCACCTATCCAATGCCACCTGATTTTGTAGGAACCACGTTTCTTAAGCAGTTGTTGCTTGAGCTGGCCCAGCAGAATCCGGCTTTGTTCCAGCCTGTTGGCCCAGACAGCTTTGACAAGATAACGGCACCCTTGTGGCGTTATCTTGATGAACTGCACCCGTTATTGTGGCGTGAGGGCGAAACCTTTGTGCAGAACAATCTGGCGCTGACACCTCTGCTGGATGATGGTGAAATTCTATTGTCAATGTCGTTTAATCCATCTTATGCCAGCTCTGCGATTGCCAATGGCGAACTTGCCGAAAGCGTCAGAACCTATGTTCATTCTGACGGAACGGTCGGAAACACTCACTTTCTGGCTATTCCCTATAATGCCCGTGCAAAAGCAGCTGCGCAGGTCGTGATTAACTTCCTGGTGTCCCCTGAAGCCCAGTTACACAAAGCGGACCCGGATGTCTGGGGTGATCCTACCGTCTTGAGCATGGGAAAACTGGCTGAGTTGGATAAACGACACTTCAGTGAGTTACCTCTGGGTATCGCTACCCTCAGCCCTGAAGCTCTGGGCATAACATTGCCTGAGCCACACGGCTCCTGGTCAACCGCTCTGGAAGCAGAGTGGCAGAAGCGTTACCGTCAGTGAGAAAGGCAGTTTGAAGTTCAGAAAGAGTTTTGCTGTGCAACTTGCTGCGGCACTGGTCGCAGTTTTATTCTTATCCGTCGTATTGTTGGGCACAGTCAGTGCGGTTCTGCCCGCATTTGGTTATTTACCGATACTGGGAATGACTTCCCTGTCTTTTGCTCCCTGGCTGCAAGTTTGGGAAACGCCCGGCCTGACAGAGATGCTCTGGTGGTCTTTTTTCTCGGGTATGTCAAGCACACTGGTCTCCATGCTGCTGGCGCTGGCGTTTGTCAGTGCTGCCTGGGATCGCCGGTTCTGGTATCAGGCACAGCGCTGGTTATCACCCATCATGGCAACACCCCATGTAGCACTTTCTGTAGGGCTGTTCTTTTTGATTATGCCCAGTGGTATTTTGGCCAGGGGACTCTCAGCTTTCATGGATTGGCAAGGCCCCCCGGACTGGCAGACGGTGCAGGACCCCTGGGCGTTGTCATTAACCGCATTGTTGGTTCTGAAGGAAACTCCTTTTCTGATTCTGATGCTGATGGTGGCCATCAGGCAATTGCCGGTCAGGGAAATACTAAGAACGGGGGCCGGACTGGGCTATCAATCCTGGACGGTCTGGGTAAAGTTGATCTGGCCCCAGCTGTACTTGAGAGTTCGTCTTTCCATGCTGACAGTTCTGGTGTTTGCCCTCTCTGTTGTCGATATCGCCATTGTACTGGGCCCGGCAACACCGCCCACTTTTGCCGTGCAGGTGCTGAACTGGTATCAGAATCCTGACCTTGAATTTCAGGCTTTGGCCTCTGTCGGCAGTGTTTTGTTGATGATTTTGGTGCTTGCTGCCATTGGTTCTATTGTATTGCTGGAAAGGTTGGCAGCCACTTTGCTAAGGGGCTGGCTGACCTCCGGTCGCAGAGGCTCTGGAGAAGGTGTTTGGCGTTGTCTGTCTATTTTTGGCTGGAAGGCACTGCTGGTTGTATTCGGCGCCAGTGCGTTCATGTTGTTAATCTGGTCGTTTGTCTGGCGGTGGCGATTCCCTCATCTTTTGCCACAGAGTTGGTCCTTCCGCCATTGGGAACGGGCTTGGCCAAGACTTGTGGAACCGTTGGAAATGGCTTTGCTGATTGGCGTGGTGTCGGCTTTTCTGGCTTTGCTTATCTCGGTCCTGATACTGGAAGCGGGCAGGAGAAGCCAAATAGCGTCCCCTTACCTGAAAAAAATGCACAGACTGATAAGCCGGACTATGTATCTGCCATTACTGTTGCCACAGCTGACATTTTTGTTTGGTATCCAGATCTGGCTGATTCGTTCCGGTGCAGAGGGGCACTGGTGGTCAGTGGTTTTTATGCACCTGCTGTTTGTTTTGCCTTATTGCTATCTCAGTCTTTCAGGCCCCTGGCGGTATTATGATGAACGACAGACTGCTCAGGCTCTCATGTTGTCTGGTTCTTCGGTCAGGGCCTTTTTGCAGGTGAAATGTTTAATTCTGTTGAAACCCTTGTTGGCCAGTTTTGCTCTGGGTTTTGCCGTCAGCATTGCCCAATATTTGCCAACGTTGTTTGCCGGGGCAGGCAGAATATCAACCGTCACAACGGAAACGGTGGCATTGGCTTCCGGTGGTAATAGAAAAGTTATGGCGGTATACGCACTGGTACAAATACTGCTGCCTGTGTTGATGTATGGACTGATGCTACTGCTCAGTTCCCGGAGGATCAGAAACCGGCGGCCAGTCAGGAGATGGGTATGAAGCTGGAAGTCAAAAAGCTCAGCTTGTCAGTTGCAGGAAAATCACTGGTCTCTGATCTGAGTTTCACTGTCAGCGAGGGTCAGGTTCTGGTTTTTATGGGTCCTAGCGGTTGTGGTAAGTCTTCTATTCTTGATGTTCTCTGCGGGACTCTGGCCCGAAACTTTCAGTCTTCAGGAACCATCATTCTTGATAATAAAAACATAACCCATACACCCTCCCATCAGCGAGGAATAGCACTGCAACCCCAGGATCATCTGTTGTTTCCCCATCTTTCAGTCGGTGAGAATCTGGCTTTCGGAATACCTTCCTCCTATAGCCGGAGCCAACGAAAACAGAAAATTGAACAGGCCTTGAATGAATGTCAGCTTCCCGGTTTTGACAAGAATAATCCACTGACTCTGTCGGGAGGACAACGGGCCAGGATCAGTTTGATGAGAACCCTGCTTTCGCAGCCGAAAGTTCTGTTACTGGATGAGCCGTTTTCGAAGCTTGATCAAGCTTTGCGTCAGCAGTTCAGGGAGTTTGTCTTTCAGCGGGTTTCGGAGCTATCAATACCGGTCATTATGGTCACTCATGATTCGGCTGATATTCCGGATGCCAGTGAAATAATAAAGCTTTGAACGATTCGCTCAGTGAGTGTATCTCAGGAACCTGCAGGATGACTCGAAATACCCTGACCACTGTTCGGTGGGTTCAGATTCTTCGAGTCAACAGAGTGAGTAGGAACCGACTGTCCGGATTTGCCGATGCTCACGGCTGCTAGCTGCTGAAGTCGTAGGTCATGGATTCAAGAGGGGGTTGCAGATAATGACCCTGGATATAATCAACACCCAGCTGCCAGATACTGGTGAGTGTCTGGGCATTCTCCACCCCGGGTATGATGATGACTTTGTTGAGGCTCTTGAGATGTTTAGCGGTTTTCTTGAGATGTGCGTCTTCATTTCGCTCAAGTTGCTCCGTGAACAGACAGTCCAGCTTCACAAACATCAGATCCAGGTGTTCCATGATTTTCATGGAAGGTGACTCGCCAGAGAACTGAGTTATGGCAAACTGACAACCAGAAGGCTCCAGGCGTTCTGCGAAAGTCTTAACCTGATTAAGATGTTGGTGAACCAGTCTTTCGGCCATCTGCAGGACAATCATTTGGCCGGGAACATCGGCAGCTTCCAGTAAGCGAGATAAACGCTCAGTGAACTCTTCGTCGTTCAGGCTGGCCTGACTGATGTGAATCATCAGGCGAGTGTCTTCACCGTTTCTAAGCTTTCTCGATAGCAGTTTCACGGACTGGCGGATAACCCATCGGTCAATAAATGGCATCAGGTCACTGTCCTGCGCGGCAGTGATAAACTCACCGGCAGGGACTTCCTTGCCTTTTTGGTCCAGAAGACGCAGCAGAACTTCATAATAACTCGGGCCATCTCCGGTTACGCTGATCACAGGCTGGAATAACAAACGAAAGCTGTCGTTTTCAAGAGCCTGACGAATCATGGCAACGGTGTCACCATTGCAGGCTTTCTGGTTATCAATCGCGCTCTGGGAGAAGAGCTCGAGCTTATTGCCTCCGTTGCTGGCAGTCAGATGACAGGCTAAACGGGCGCGCTCCAGCATGGTTTGTCCATCACAAGCCTGACCAATCTCAGCCAGGCCAATACTGGCTGTTGTGAAGAGCGTTTGTTGTCCTGTAGGGATCAGTTCATTTTCCAGAGCCGCCCTTAATAGCTCCAGAGCGGCAACATTCTTTTCGTGGACATCGATCAGGTAGACCTCGTCACCATAGTGAGTGGCAGTACTGTCGGGTAAATGCTCATACAACAAACGACTCATTGTTTCCTGAATCGCTATACTTCCGTCGACGCCTGTATTTTCTCGAATAGAGTCATAGTTATCGAGCCTCAGATAAGCCAGAGTTTCCGGTTCCCGGTGACCAGAGAGCAGTGGGGTAAAACGTTCCCGGGGAACCAGAATAGAATTTTCTTCCCGATCAACCACCGTCGTTGCCGTTGATGTGGGAGCATTGCCTTTTACTATGACCTGGATGCACGGCTCGTCATCAAACACAGCATCGGATAGCAGGACTGTTGCTGGAAACGTTTGACCTTCTACATTCACTAGCTGGCATTCGACAGTGGGTTGTTCATCTCCCGGTTTGAAATGCTTGATCAGATTTTTAAACAGTGGCTGATCCCGGAAAGCGATCATATCAATCAGAGGCGTGCCTGCCAGATCGTCGGGGTCTTCATAACCAAATAGTTTGTTGTAAGAAGGGTTGGTATCGATATGCATGCCTTCGTGAACATAGGCAATGGCCTGAGAAGTATTGTCCATCAGTAGCTGGCAGCGCTGCTTAAGGTCGTTCAGCTCTTTTTGCAGTTTTTGCAGTTGTTGTCGGTGTTCCTGACTCGCCTTTTCTCTGAGCAGGGCATGCAATATATGTTCTTCGTGAGAGTGATGGATTGCATCACCCGCCCCTTTCTCCAGCCAATGCCTGATGATATCGGGTTTATTATCATGAATAGAAACAATGACTGGAATATCGAGTTTTAATCTCTGAATGCTCGACAAAACCTGCCCGGCATTCAGCAAGGGCGTTTCTTCAACAGTGAGCAATAAATCCCACTGGCCAGTGCTCAGTGCCTCCTCAAGATCATCAAGAGTGTCTAACTGTTGCACCCGGGCAGGAAGGCCGGAGTTGCGGAAAAGTTTAACCCAACGCTCTGCCTCGTTTCTGGAGGTCTCGAGTGTCAACAGGCGTAACGGCTGTTTATTATTGTTCATGATGGCAGTTTTTTTTAGCCTAAAGCTGTTTCAGTTATGGTAATTTTTCTCTTATCAGGGCAGCTAACAGTCAGTCTGTTACCTATGGCCCGGCCCCCATTGCACTCCCTGCAAAAACTTATTCTACTAAAGAAGACGTACTAGCAGCCTGTCGGACTTAAGCGTCCGTAGCGAGGATTGCAAGAAATTGAG
>NZ_JAHHPN010000296.1:0-8069 GCF_024606325.1 Endozoicomonas sp. ONNA1 | reverse complement strand
CAGGATAAAATCCTGAACCGCTTTGATTTTTTTCGGATCGTCCGGATCATCGACCTTGATTATTTTTTCCGTTCCGCCCTCATCCCAGGGGCTGACCCAAAACCCATCATCCTCTTTTACGACAATGATATTCAGCTCTGACCGCAGCAGATAGAAGGGTATTTTTTTCCGCAATACCCGGTCAACCAGATCGGCTTTCACCGGCACATCGACAAAGTCACTCTTTATGTAATCCCCTGCGGGCAGTCGGCTTTTTAACTCAGCATTCAGGCTACCATAGCGCACCTTCATGGTAATACCGTCGATCAAACCCTTTCCCAGGGGCTGGTCACGCGGTGGCTGCAATACCGGTGGGCCAGTCACTACCCGAATATCGGTAACCCTTACCTCCTTTTCCAAGGCTCTTAAAATCGGCAGCTCGGCATTCCAGAAATAATTGTCGTACCTCAGCCCACCTTCCGTGAAAACATAAACCCTGCCTTGAGCACCCGCAGCAAAATAAGAGCTCGTAATGACAACATTCCTTTTAAATAACTTATAAAGCACATCTTTAGTTTTTTCCGGGTACTGCCCCCTGCTTAGTTTCCGAAGTTCGTCACCCATTGACAGCAGCTGGGCCAAACCATTCAAATCCATATCAGTAACGACTTTCTGCTTTGTGTAGTTTTCGACCATTATTTTATAACCAAGCAAAGCTTCACGGCGTTTTCCATACCAAAATGCCATATTACTTTGGTCGTCTGCATCGAAACTGAATCCCAAACGTTCCATACGGGAAATCAATATCCCTGTTTTTGGCAAACTGCCTTCCAGCACGGAGTCCACAAACAGTGTTGCCAACCTGTTAGCCTCAGTCTCGTTGACGAAAACGTGAGGAAGCGGATTCTCATTTTTCAGAATTCTTTTAGAAATCGAGCTGATCAGCGTTTCCCTTATATTGGCCGGTATCGCCTCTTTAATCGCCTGTTGATCAAGCCCCGGAATAACGACAGGAAGAGACTCGCCATTATCCGCCTGAATACGTCGGTGGACGTCTTCAATGAGTTCCAGTTTTTTCAAAACCCAGGACGAAATATCCGGGGATTGCGGGGTATCAGGAAGGGGGCGGTCTGGCCTTGCACTGCGAACCAGGTCAACAGTCTGGCCGGACAGGGTTTCCAGTTTCAGTATCGGGTCAGCATCAGCCAGTTGAATGGCTTTTGCGTAATTCTTTTCCCACTGAAACATCAGGCCGGTCTCTTTTTCTACCAGAATGTCCTTAATTTCAACGGAGCTGGCAGGTATCGGGATGGGACGCCCTTCAAAGCCGCCATCGCGCTTTTTCTGTTCTATCTGGCGATGAGCAACCACCAGCGAGTCCGCACCGACCGCCAGACGTCCCTTGATGAGTGAGCCACTCTCACTGATGACCTGATAAATTCCCCCCTTAAAGGCCGCATAACGATAAAGCCGGAACCGGGCAGATGGTTGATCCTCACCAACCATGTCCGTCAATACATCAATAACACGCCGTTCTATCGGTTGGTCAGAGAGCAGAACCCGCATTGAACAGGAAGCACCCACCACTCTTTTGCAGGTTTTGGAAAGGACGATGCCAACAGAATCTTTACCGTCGTCGGCACGGATGATTTTCGTGCCAGAAGGCTGGTATTGCTTACCATTGACCAGATAGAAATTCCCCCCCGAATCACTCCGGACAATCGCCCGGGATCGTGCCCTGACCATAGGCTCAAGGTCTGTTTCCGAAGGGTCAAGGACGGTATAGGGATTTCCTGAGTTATCAGCAGCAAGGTCTGCCATACCGTCCGCTACGGCCAGGTCTCCTTTGCGATTCCCTTTTGCTGCCAACTCAGCCATTACCGTCATACGTTGCCGGGCAGGCTGATCCAGCAGAGTCTGTTTGGACAGCTCCTGCCAGAGTTCCTCACTGATAGCGGCAATGAATTTCTGCTTATCCCAGGCGGCCGCCCCATCGTAGTGAGCCAGCAAAAACCTGACCCATTCGGTAATGGCACTGTCCTGCGGATATTGCCGGATGTACTCAATAACCTGACCGACCGCTTTACTGGCTTTGGTAGAGGGATGTTCTCGCACCAGCCATTTCAGGGAAGCCTCAAAGCCAGCCTTGTCACCATTGAGCATTTTCAGGTCGTGGGGTGCTTCATTAACCAAGGTTTGGTATAAGCGGTTATCCTGGACATCGGGCAATGCCGTTGGTTGCAGATCACTGAATAAGCCAATTCGTGAACCCAGTTCATCAAAAGAGCGCGGGTCCTCGCCCCAGACTTCCTGAACCAGACTCTGCGCGCCCTCGAAGGAATCCTTCCGTTCAGGCGGGGTTCCGGGCAGGGGGTTTTCAGTGGTGGAGCGAATGAATAAACCAATTTGGTCCTTGTAGCGAGCCATCAAACGGTTGGTGTCTTCATGCTCGACATTGGTGGCCTCGCCAACCACTCGAAAACCATCCTGTTGCAATTGCTTCCTGAGTTTTTCAGCCTGCTTACCCAGGTTTTCGTTATCCGAAAACAACATTAATGGCAGATGCCTGGACACCTTGCGCAGGTTTTCTCTGATATTAAACCGTTTTGCCAGGCTATTGATCAAACGGCCAGTACCGGGAACGACACTCAGGCCATGAGCCACGACACTGGCCCCAAGACTGGCCATGGGACGATCAAGAATAAACGCCGCGGGCAACTGTTGCCGAACCGCAGCCATCTTGGCCAGATGCGCTCCGACAGAGGCTCCCATGGAATAGCCGTGAATCACAATACGACTGGGGTCTATATTGCGATCGTTAATCAGGTACGACAGCATGGTCCGGGCATCATCCGTCAGCCCTTTCATACCGGGAGAGCCATCACTGTCGCCAAACCCCCGTCCGTTGACCGCCAGGAGATCCATGCCCTGGTTACGGTAATGCATCCAAGCGGTTTTGACCTGTTCTTCACAGGATGAATGAGTTCCATGGAGAAACAGCACGACCTTTTTATCCGCTGCCGGGCCATCATTGCCATGATGAAAATACCCCTTGAGCCTTCCACCTGTGCCCTCCAGGGTGATCCGTTCCGAGCGGCCTCTTTTCACTGCGTCGTCAAGGAGTGCATGGGTAGACTGATCCATGTAACGCCGGTCATCCGTTGAACCATAAAGCTGATCGTTCAGGGCTCTGCCAATGGAGCTGGCTGGTAGTTGATCTACCGGAGGAATTTGATCATTGGCCAACACCACCGATTGGTAATCAGACGACAGTGCATTAGTTTTTTTCCCCACAGGGTTATTGGCCTTCACGGGATCGCCCTGACTCTGGGAAGACAGCGTCCCGAGGCCTGAACTATGAGCGGCTGCCAACCCGAACAAGCGGCTAACGGTGCTGCCAAATACCTTTTCAGTAAACTGCTTTCTGTCTGCCATCCCCAGTCGCACGATCACCGGAGAATCGCCGGGGCTGTCAGAAGCAGGGGCAATCACCTGGCTTTGCTCCAGCTTCAGGTCCGGACGCAGCACCATCTCAATCTTACGACCGGTGGTTAAGTCAATCCTGTGCTCATGGGCCAGGAGCTGGGCCATACGACGTTTTCCACCCAGCTCGCCGGGGCCATTCAATTTAATCAGGGTGTCGACATCTTCCTGTAATGAACTGGTCCAACCCCGAAACACAGCCTTTTCTTTATAAAGATCCAAATCCCAGCTGATCCGCGTTTGCGGGAATACCATGGCATCGTCAGCACTGCCCGTCAGAAGGATGCTGGAGGGGCTGCCCTGTGACGGTTCAATGGTGTAACCCTCTCCGGACCTGATAGCAAACCGGTCAAACGTTCCGATTCCCAGAGTGTCAGGCTGGCCCGGTGCACCCGGCGTCATGCCAATGGTTCCCACAGGCTGATCGGCCTGCAGGACCATCCTTTTGATGGTTGAGCTTTCCCCGGACTTAATCGTCAGGCTCTTCAGACCCGTCATCTCCATCAGGCGGGCTAAGGATTCCAGCGATTCCCTGGTCACCGTCTTGCTGGCCCATTGCCCGGCAACAAACTCCGCAAGGGGTTTTACCATTCTGTGAGCCAGCTTTTTCATCCCCGGACGATTATCCATCCCGTTCGGGTCATGGCGGGCTACTTTGACCAGTTCCCTGCCCAGACTTTCCAGGCTCTGCTGATCAAGCCCTGAAATCACCGTGCTCAGCTCGCCATTAAAATGTTTACTTGATTGCGCAAGATGCTTATAGGCTCGGTCAACTTGTGAAAGAAACAGCCCGTTCTGAGCGGGATCAGCCCCCGGTTTAATACCCTCCTTCAGGGCAGAAAGTTGTGCCAGTAGGTCAGCAGGTGGAATCCCACGGCCAGAGCGTTGATTTAACGGACTTTCCTCACCCCAAAACTGCATCAGTATATTGGGGGACGAAGCACTGGCCCCAATGACTGGCTGCCTTGTGGCCTGGGGCATCATTCTGTGAAGCACCCGTTCCGTACTGTCAGGCTTCACCGGCTGCCAGGGGCTACCGGTATGGCTCACGGGCAATTGATAGGCAGGGAGCACCTTCCCATCCCGGTATCTGAGACTGAGGGCATGGTCAAACAGCTCGGCAACCGCCGTGTGAAAATCCCGCTTGACTGAATGCCCGGCAGGCAATTGACCAAAGCGACCCAGCGAGAGTTTATCCAGCGCCTCTGACAGTTGCCCGGTAAGACCCGTCAGTTTTCGCTTGCCCAGATAGGTTTTAATCGTCTCGATATCGCCCCCTGGCAACACCGACACCAGGGCATCGGTTGGCGACACCATCAGCCCGAAGCCATCAGTTTTGGGGCTGACTTGTTCCAGGGTGAAATAGTATTCAGTCAGTAAAAAGTGCATTAAAAAGGCGGTGAGGGAACGGCTCGGCGTCTTGCCACTGTTGTCTTTAGCCAACTCATTAACCAACCCAGTGGCAATGGTTTTTGCCCTTAGCACCCGATCCTGTTGTATGGATGAAGTGTTGAACCGGCCAAGGACCGAAAATGAATCAGCCAGGTTTTCATAACGGGTTTCTACATAACTGGTGGGGACATAACTGACCGGGTGCCGTTCATATTGTTGTATGGCGATGTCGGTGCCAATGGTATTTCCCAGCCGGTAGGCTGACTGATCATTCCCCGTTATCTCTTGCAGCTGCTGGTTATAATCGGCAATGACCCTGTCCAGGGATTTCTGCTGTTCCAGTTTTATACGGGTAAAACTCCTGAGCAGCAGCCGTTTGGCCTGCTGGAACTCCTTATCAGCCACTTGCCCGGCCGGAACGACCAGAATAATTTTCCCTCCATCCTCTCCGGGTTCGGCTTTTAATCCGAAGCGGATATTCGTGGGTTCATCCGTATCGACAGCCGCCGTCAGCAGGCGCTGGTAACCCGCCTCCGGTTCGCCGGTAAGCCAGACGCCCTGAATGATATCTTCAAACCACTGGACACCCTGGGCACTGGTTTTGGGAACCGGCAGTGGATCCGATGGCAAAGGTTTGCGGTTCAATGGATCGAACCCCAGTGTTTTTCTGATCAGCGCCTGCTGTTCTGTACGCCGTTGCTCCGGAAAGGCCGATGATTTGCCTGCAACCTGAAAAGCTGAAGCCGTCAGTTCAGAGAACAGCCCGGTATGTTGTGACAACCAGTTGGAGGTCATGCCTCTGTCACTGGCATAACCCGGGTCAACATGAATAACACTGAGTGACCCCTGACGATTATCGGCAGCTTGCCGGTCAAAGGGCACAGCCTGGTTGAATGGTTGTCCATCAACCTTATCACTACTCTGGTCGGAATCATGGTCCAGAGACTGAAAAATATCGCCCAAACCCGCACTGACTTCCTTAGACTCAACATCAGTGATGCCAATGGACAATGTGCGGGAAGTGGTTATGTCCTGTTTCGCTTGCGGGCGGACTGCTTTCAAAAAACCTTCCGGCAGCTGTCGTATTGAAAAAGAGTGCCCGGTCTCAGGGTTTCTAACAGACAATGCCAGCGGTGGCTGACTGCCTTTGCCAGTCAAGCCCAATGATTCAGCTGGCTTGCCATCAGAGCCATCAGAGGGTTGCTGGGCGTTTTTATCCGTCGAAGTCACCGCATACAGTTGATTTCCGGCCTTGAAGACTCTTACCCCGTCCTGAAGATGAATGGCGCTCTCTTTCTCAAGCGTTTGATAGATTTTTTTCAGGGCACCCTCTGCCCTTTTCGAATTTTTGTGAAGGACTCTGCCTAAATCAACGTCTCTCTTTGCCTGACGTAAAATGATATTCCTGTACTCTTCCTTTGACGACACCGGAAGATCAGAAAGAAGAGCCGGGTCAATAACCAGAGAGGGGCGAGCATCTTGCTGCAAATCCCGGGCAACGCCCTCCAGTTTGCTCACCGCCTGATTTTTGATAAGCGCAATATCCTGATGAATATCAACACCAAGGCGTTTAAATTTATTGCTGGTTTTATCCAGGGATTCGAGCCATCTGCCACGATAGACACCCAGAGCCAGCCTGAATTGCTTTCGGGCATCCGGTGATTTGAGGGTGTCATAGTAATCAGCAACCGCTCCCGCCAACTCAGACAACTCAGTGGGTGAATAGCGAGTCTGGCTTTTATGAATTTGTTCAATCCTTTCATACAGCCTGCCAGACTGATGAATGGCTCTTACCGCCCGAAACATATCGGAATGAGGTTCGGACCAGATTCTGAGGTTGTGTGGCTCTTCGGCGACTAAATCACTATAAAGCGATGCCCCGGGAAGATCATACAGGGGAACCAGCCTGAAGCTCTCATCCATCCCATAATACTGACCCAGGCTCAGCAACTGGCTGGTGCTGTATTTCCAGATATTCCCTGCCGGTCCCATGTCATCTTTGCCTGCTAACTGGACAGACCTGAGCAACGCCGAACCCAACAAACCGGAAACGGCTTCCCGAAGCGTTGAATCGGGTATGCTCTCAATACCCCTGGTGCCGATTTCAATCACCGGTTTGCCGTTCTCGGGGATAAGGACATGACTCTCAAACAGAGCTTTATCGGGATGAACCAGAACACGAACCTGTGGCTCACCGGCATAACGGATACTTTTTACGGTTTTCCCCAATACCTTAAGCTTGTCGTTTAATGACCCGGTCAAAAATACGTCCGTTATTTTGCTGATATCATACTGAAGGCGTGAAGTGGGAAAATCGTGATTACGCACGCCCTTGTCATAGTGGCCAATATCAAACTCCATGGAGATATAACGGGCAGGAAGGTCAAGTCTCTTTTCCGGATACAGAACGATCTTCAGTCGTCCCGGACTTTTTTCTGTCAAATAATCCGGGCCAAACAGCCGATAGGAAAGCCCTTCCTCTCCTATGGTTGACACAGGTGCCCGGTCTGGAATAGCAGGGCGGGCAGGTTCATTGAGCTGTCCTGACTCAAGGATTTGCAATAGCGGGGCCAAACTAAACCGTTCACGAAAACTGATCCGGTTGTCTTTTCCAAGCCTGTTCCTGATCTCCGATGGTGTTACACCAAGAGGCTTGTAGGAACGGTTTCGATAGGTCAGGAACCCATCCACAACATCGTAGTATTTGAGGATACTGGACACCTGTTCAAAGGTATCCGTTTGATAAACCCGACCTTCAGGATCAATGAATAAAATTTTATCATCCCGCTCGGGGTATTTGATGTTGTCCTGTTCTGTGCCATGGTGACAGACTTTGGGCAAACCCACTTTCGCCGCCGCTTCATTGATCTGGTCGATCATGCTTTCCTGAAAATGAGTCAGGGTTCCCTTGTTCGGATCAAACCTGCGCCTCTCACGCGTACCCAACCCTTCAGTCACACGTCGATAAGCGGACAGCCAACGCGCTCTGGCCAATTCGCTGGAAAACTGCCCCGCGCCCTTGTTCGCGGATAACCGTTCAATTCGAGCCGCCTCTTCCCTGATGCTATTGCCCAGGTCGGCTGAAGAACTGTCCAGGCGCTTGAACAGGGCAAACAGGTCAATGTCTGCCGTAAACAACCGATGGGAGCCATCGTCATTGACTTCTGCCATGACCTTCAGGGGGCGAAAATCCTTATATTCCGGACGCTTAATGC
>NZ_JAHHPN010000295.1:0-2093 GCF_024606325.1 Endozoicomonas sp. ONNA1 | reverse complement strand
GGTGATGATGCTCGTGAAGGCCTCACTGCGATCATATCGGTTAAGGTGCCTGATCCTAAATTTTCTTCCCAGACCAAGGATAAACTGGTTTCTTCTGAAGTGAAGACCGCTGTTGAGCAGGAGATGAGCAGTTATCTTGCGGACTACCTGATGGAAAACCCACAGGAAGCCAGAGCGGTTGTCAACAAGATGCTCGATGCAGCCAGAGCACGTGAAGCAGCCCGCAAAGCCCGCGAAATGACCCGCAGAAAGGGGGCGCTGGACATAGCAGGACTGCCCGGGAAATTGGCTGACTGTCAGGAAAAAGACCCTGCGCTCTCTGAACTGTACATCGTGGAGGGTGACTCTGCGGGTGGCTCTGCAAAGCAGGGACGAAACCGGAAAACACAGGCCATCCTGCCACTCAAAGGTAAGATCCTGAACGTTGAAAAAGCACGCTTTGACAAAATGCTTTCCTCTCAGGAAGTCGGTACTCTGATCACCGCAATGGGGTGTGGCATTGGTCGTACTGAATTCAACATTGAGAAACTGCGGTATCACAATATCATCATCATGACCGATGCTGATGTTGACGGCTCCCATATTCGAACCCTGTTGCTGACATTCTTCTTTCGCCAGATGCCAGAGCTGATTGAAAATGGCTACGTTTATATCGCTCAGCCGCCGCTCTATAAAGTGAAGAAAGGTAAACAGGAGCAATACCTTAAAGACGATGTTGCCTTGGATGACTATCTGACCCAGTCTGCCCTGGAAAACGCCACCCTGCATGTTAATGAAAATGCGCCGGGTATCGGTGATGAAGCTCTGGAATCTCTGGTAAAAGAATACAGAAAGGTTATTGCAACTATCGAACGTCTGTCTCGAATTTATCCTTCTGAAGTCATGAAAGAGATGATTTATCTGGATGCCGTTTCCGAAGAAGACTTAAAAGATCAGACAAAAATGATGTCTTGGCTGGACACCCTGAATGTACGCATTCAGGAGCTGAAGTTAGCTGGCCGCGAGATGAGTTTTGAGCTGTTTGAAGATCGCGAGCATCAGGTGTGGTTGCCCAAAGTTACCATCGTTTCCCATGGTGTGCCGACCGAATACACCTGGAATGTCGACTTCTTTGGCTCGGGTGATTACGGTTCGATCAAAAGTCTCGGAGCCAAGCTACAGGGATTACTGGAAGAGTCCGCATTCATCCAGAAAGGTGAGCGGAAAAAGGCGGTAGAAACCTTTGAGGAAGGTCTGGATTGGCTGATGTCAGAGTCTACCAAACGTCACAACATTCAGCGCTATAAAGGTCTGGGTGAGATGAACCCCGAGCAGCTTTGGGAAACCACGATGGATCCGGACGTGCGAAGGATGCTTAAGGTGACCATTGAAGATGCTATTGCTGCTGACCAGATCTTCAATACACTGATGGGAGATCAGGTTGAGCCTCGTAGAGACTTTATTGAGTCTAATGCTTTGAACGTGGCTAACCTTGATATTTAATACCCCATAGTTGCACTCAGGGTCCTTAGACAAAGCGGCTCTGAGCGCAATCAATTAACCCTCTTTCGGGCAAATAAAGTTATGCTGCACCGTTGATACATCAGCAGTATACTTGAGGCCTCCGATTCAACAGTTGACAGACATGTACCATTCAGTAATTCGTGCAGAACTCGAAGAAGCCCAACAGCTTCTGGAGCGCTTTCTTAATGATGAAACCTGTATTGATGCTATAGATCGTGCTGCGAGCCTGCTGGCCGAGGCCTTTAAGCAGGGTGGAAAGGTTATTTCCTGTGGTAACGGAGGCTCTCATTGCGATGCTATGCACTTTGCTGAAGAACTGACTGGCCGCTATCGTGATAACCGTCCTGCTTACCCGGCGATTGCCATCTCTGATGTCAGTCACCTCTCTTGTGTCTCCAATGATTACGGTTATGAGTATGTGTTCTCGCGTTATCTGGAAGGCGTTGGCTTTGAGGGCGATGTCCTGTTCGGGCTCAGTACCAGTGGTAACTCTGTCAATATCCTGAAAGCGGTTGAAGCGGCCCGGAAAAAAGGGATGAAAGTGATTCTTCTGACGGGTAAGGATGGTGGAAAAATGGAAGGTCTGGCGG
>NZ_JAHHPN010000294.1:0-1078 GCF_024606325.1 Endozoicomonas sp. ONNA1 | reverse complement strand
CCGATATCTACCCAGAGTCAACCCCTTCATTTGACGTCAATTGGCAATGATAAAGGCCATGGGCATGGGGCAGTCAAGAGCTTGCCATTATCTAGCCAGAGTCAACCCCTTGATTTAACGTCAATTGGCAATGATGAAGGCCATGAGCCTGGAGCAGTCGGGGGCTTGCCAATATCTACCCAGAGTCAACCCCTTGATTTAACGTCAATCGGTAATGATGAAGGCCATAAGCCCGGAGCAGTCGGGGGCTTACCAATATCTACCCAGAGTCAACCCCTTGATTTCACGTCAATCGGTAATGATGAAGGCCATGAGTCTGGAGCAGTCGGGGGCTTGCCAATATCTACCCAGAGTCAACCCATTGATTTCACGTCAATGAGTGATGATGGAGAGCAGGAGCAATCAGTCGAGGGCATGCCACTGACTGTCCAGCGCCTGCTGGAAGATTTGACATTGGTTGGTGATTCTATAGACCTGGAGCTTGAAGCAAATGAGGGTTTGTCTGTATCTGCCCAAGGTCAATCCCTTAAGTTATCATCGGTTGATCTTAATCAACCCGTTGAGTGTGAGGCCATTGGGGGCTTGTCAGTTTCCCAGACATCTGGACCCGCTCAGTCGCCAGTTTTAGTGCATATCTTTGATTCTGATAATGAGCGTGAATCGACTCCTTTAGTTGAGCCCTTAACCAGTCAACCCGTTGCTGGATCCAAGAATTTTGTCCACTTTGTTCCAACCGAAATCAGAAACGTTTACCTCCATCTCGAAAGAAGAGAGGAGAACGATAGCGTCTATTGGATTCGTGTTCCTTCAAAGCAGCTACCAGAATTTATCCGTGTATTTGCGAGTCTGGTGGCTATGGAAGCCAAAGATCTGTATACCCATCTGCCTTTCCCCCGATGTGGTAGCTTTGTATGTAACTCGATCGCAAACCCGTCCTGGTATCGTGGAAAGTTTGCGCTTCTGACTTCGTTGATTTTAACATCAGCAGGCACTGGTTTTGGGTATGGTATCGGGATTTCTAATTTAGGAACCGGAACGCTGGCCGGAGGTTTGCTCAGTCTTCCTGTGATCACCTTAC
>NZ_JAHHPN010000293.1:0-2989 GCF_024606325.1 Endozoicomonas sp. ONNA1 | reverse complement strand
GTTTGGTGTAATCGTGCATGGATTCGGTGACCAGTTTGCCGCTGGCATCCAGATGCTGAACTCGATATTTGGTGACTTTAAACGCCTGCCCTTTGACATGGTACTTGATGCGGGGTGGCTCCGGCGGTGGTTCAGGGTCACCTTCATCGCCCCCTCCGGGTGGTATGGGTTCTGGCTCAGGTTCCGGTGTTATTTCGCTGGGTGGATCAGTGATGATCGGCGGATCTTCCTCTATTCCTCCTCCGCCACCTTCTCCTTCGGGATTTTCAGGTTCATCCTCTGGCGGGATAATGGGCTCACCTGGCTTAGGCTTGAATATCTGTACCGGCTCACCATCGAAGTCTTTGTCGGCAAAACGTTCAGTGGCTTTTTTAAAGTCCATGATAGTAAACCAGTGTTTGTCGTGATCCTCGTCAATGCGAGTTCCACGTCCAATTATCTGCTTGAATTCAGTCATGGATTGGATGCTTTGATCGAGAACAATCAGCTTGCATGTTTTAGCATCCACACCGGTCGTCATCAACTTGCTTGTCGTGGCGATGACCGGATAAGTGGATTCCGGGTCAATGAAGTTATCCAGCTCATCCTTACCTTCTTCGTTATCACCGGTAATCCGCATCACATACTTGCGGTTCTCTTTCACCCGATCCGGGTTCAAATTCACCAGTGCTTCCCGCATGCGTTCAGCATGATAGATGTCGTCACAGAAAACGATGGTCTTCTGAAGCTCATCGGTTTTCTGCAAATACTCAGTAACCTTCAGCGCTACCAGTTGGGTTCGCTCGTCAAAGACAATGTTTCTGTCCATATCCCGCTGGTTGAATATGCGGTCTTCAATCAGGTTGCCATACTTATCGATCTGTCCTTTTTGTGGTCGCCAGCCTTCAAGATCAATATCGAAATCAAATCGGATGACTTTGTATGGTGCCAGGAAGCCATCTTCAATCCCTTGTTTTAGAGAATAGGTATAAACAGGTTCACCAAAGTAATGGATATTGGAGACTTCCTTCGTCTCTTTTGGGGTGGCGGTTAAACCAACGTGTGTTGCAGAGGAAAAGTATTCCAGAATTTCTCGCCATGCAGAGTCTTCACGGGCGCTACCACGATGGCATTCGTCTATGACAATCAGGTCAAAGAAATCAGGATCAAACTGTTTATAGATGTTTTTTTCTTCTTCATTGCCTGAAACGGCCTGATAGAGCGACAGATATATCTCAAACGCTTTGTTGACCTGGCGCTTTTCAATTTTGGTCATCGCTGGGCCAAAGGGTTTGAAGTCGTTGGACTTGGTTTGGTCCACAAGAATATTGCGGTCGGCAAGAAACAGAATGCGCTTCTTCTTTTCAGATTTCCAGAGCCGCCAGATGATCTGGAAAGCGGTATAGGTCTTCCCGGTTCCAGTTGCCATGACCAGTAGAACTCGATTCTGGCCTTTGGCAATGGCTTCAATAGTGCGGTTAATAGCGTTTGCCTGGTAGTAGCGCGGAGTGCGCCCGGAACCATCATCGAAATAAGGGTAATTGACGGTTTTTTGAGCTGGCTCGTCTAATTCTTTTGCCTGGCAGTAGCGACTCCATAGCTCACCAGGCGAAGGGAATTCATTAAGGGACAACTCTGTTTGGGTTTGATCTGCATTACCCGTGCGGTCGTAAAATTTGAAGCCATCTCCATTACTGGAGAACACAAAGGGAATATCAAGTGCTTCTGCATAGCTCAGGGCTTGCTGCATTCCGGAGCCCATGCTGTGCTTGTTATCTTTGGCCTCGATGACCGCTATGGGTTGGTTTTTCTGATGATAGAGGATGTAGTCTGCCCGACGTTTTTTACCTCGGGCATGGAGCTTACCGCGAACGATGATGCGGCCTGCGGTGAAGGTTACCTCCTCTCTTACCTGAGTTTGGATATCCCAACCGGCCTTTTCGATGGCTGGGGTGATGTATTTGGTACATATATCACGTTCGGATAGTTCTTTTTTGTTCATCTCTCAGATCCTGTCACGTCAAGACCTCCCAAACTGCAATGAATCGCCACGAAAATAAGACTGAATATCGGCGAAAAGCTTGAATAGTGGGATCATTGTACCAGTGATAATAAAGAGAATGGGAGTGGCAAAGCTTGATAAAAAATGAACTTGATGTACGTCAACTTCTCGGTGTTTGGTGCTGGCATCAAGAGTTGAACTCGGGCCGGGTATAGGTCAGCTTTCCAGACAGAAACAACCTGAATAATATCAAACCAGCTCTGGGGGTTCAGCTGATCATGCTGCTCCAAAAAATAGCTATCTTCCGGTTGCTTTTAATGAATTGTATCAGGGTGTGTTTGAGCAGTTAAAGCATTTTAAGACGTATAGAGTGGGTTGGGTATATGTGATAGAAGGCACTGGATAACCTTCCCCTAATCTAGTGTTGACCTATTCCGACGGAAAGAGGGCGCATTAGCAGGCGCAAAAGCTCAGAAAGCAAAAAGCCCGTAGTGTTCGCTAACGCTACGGGCTTCGCTGTATATGGTGCCGGCACCAAGAGTCGAACTCGGGACCCACTGATTACAAGCTCGACGGGCATACATATAAAACCTTTAAAAACAATAAGTTATAAACGGCTTGAGTATGCCAGAATGCACTAATTTTGCTTTGTTATGTCACCTGTATGTCATTTAAATCGGGCTGTTAGGCCTAATCTACCACTTTTTTGAGGTGCATTCATCGCAACTTTTCCTTCCATAAAAGCAAATTTCGACCAGCAACAATAGGCCTGGTATGAGTTGTCATTGTGCTTTCACAACAGCATTGTCTGTTCTAAATTTAGAGTTTCTCAAACCACGCATTGGCTGCACAGAGAGTCTGCATTATGATCGATGATCCTCTAAACGTCCAAAAACGTGCTGAGCTGGTAGGGTACATTTGTACTCATTACTCTTACTTTGATTACTTGATTTCGAATGTTATCTGGAGTCAGTTATCTTTAGAGAAAGATGTTGGAGTAATGATAAC
>NZ_JAHHPN010000292.1:0-3051 GCF_024606325.1 Endozoicomonas sp. ONNA1 | reverse complement strand
TCCAGATGCTGGCTGTCGATCAGATTCATTTCTGAAATAACCACGATGCCACCATCGATTTGTGCTGTCCGGATGGCTTCAAAGAGTTTGTCCCGGGAACCATCACAGGCATTCAGGCGAAAGACCTCTGGCATGGATTCCCCCCGCTGCACAGCCTGCCGTTTAACACTTTCAATCACCAGATTCAGTGTGGCGTCCTTACCCCGTCCGGTCGGGCCTTCAATCAGTGTCGCCTGACGACCGTCGTGTTTTCTGTTGAGATGATAAGCCTGCTGACAGCGACTTAAATCCTGTCCAAGCCGTTGCACCAGCTCACTGACTGCTGAACCGGATGTATCAAAGTCAGGTCGGGTTTGTTCGGTGAATTTTTTGAAGGCCTGCTGTATGTGGGGCAGGATGGTCTGATTATAAACTTT
The DNA here is from genome assembly GCF_024606325.1 of Endozoicomonas sp. ONNA1. Classification (NCBI taxonomy): domain Bacteria; kingdom Pseudomonadati; phylum Pseudomonadota; class Gammaproteobacteria; order Oceanospirillales; family Endozoicomonadaceae; genus Endozoicomonas; species Endozoicomonas sp. ONNA1. Next base: position 2,635 of record NZ_JAHHPN010000292.1, on the reverse strand, counting down.
GTCGCTCAGGGTGTTGTCCGGGGAGTAACGGGCAGCAAACCTAAGCTCCAGCGCTGACAGTGCATCCTGATGAGTCTCGCTGATTTCAGGACCCAGCACATCGCGAAAACTTTGCTGGATCAAACCGTTCATTTGCTCACAGGTAACACTGTCACTGACGGGTAATGCACCATCCAGATACCAACCCACCCAGCTGCAGATATCCGTTAAATCCCTGGGGGTAAAGTCATGCTCTGGCAACAGTTCCTGATAATATTGCCAGAGCGCCATCACACTCCCGGTGGCACTTTGTGCAAGAGTGTCTATTTGATAGTCGGGCAGATGCGGTTGTAAATGCCTGATCAGAGCCGGTTCCACCACTCTGTCCCGAAGGAAAGCCCGGTTCAGGGTGGGGGAGTATGTCCTGGACAACTTCTCTTTCACGGTCGGGTCGAGCTGGCACCCGGCGTCATGGTCCGGGTTACTGGTGATAATTACCCGGTGTTTTGAGCTGACCCTGACAGGATGACTATTCACATAGATACAGGGCTCCGCTTCCCATAAGCCGTTCAATGACGCCAGCAGTCCGGTTTTGGTGAGGTTGGCTTCATCCAGAACCAGGGTGACATATTTTTCTTCAACATATTTTTTTTCAACATGGCGCCCGTCTTTGTGTTCGTCTTTGTCGGCCCGGATGTTGGCCCATTCCATCAGTACCTGGTTTTGCTGTTCCGCAGAGCAGTCGCCATCTCCGTGCTTTCGCCACTGCCAGCGTTTCATCAGGGCTTTTTCGCTGTCAGCAGGCCCAAGGGAAATGACCGAAGCCTGCCCTGAAGTCTTCGTCATTCTGGCGAAAAAATAACTTTTCCCGGTGCCGGTTTCTCCCTGCAGAAATATAACGGGTGAGTCCGCAAACCGGTCATAGAGTGAGGATAATCGACGGCTTTCACGATCCTTCTGATTCATCAGGCCGTGATAAAGATCGTGAGCCAGTGCTGACAAAGGCTGATCGGCGGAACCCTGCCACTCCAATGATTGAGACAGTCGACTTTCTATCTGTTCAATGCCTGCCGCGTCAGAATGTGCTGTTCTGGCAATATGAAAACAATCTCTGGCCAGAGCGTGAATGGCATCGGATCGGATCTGCCCCAATGGCAAGGGTAACTGCCAGCCGGAAGCCAGAGCATCTTGTAAACGTTTAATCTGTCTTGATGGTCTGATGGCCAAGCGCTGATAAGGCTCTGCTGCCGCCGGTTCGACGGCTAACTGATACGCTATTGCTGCTCGTTGTGCTTCAGGCGCATGGGCCAGGATGATGGCACAAAGCCTGTCCAGAATCTCTTCTTCACCCCGCACTGGAAATGGAGTTTCGTAGGACAGTTGTAATCCTGCAAATTGGCTGTCCTCAAGGACTGTCAGGTCAAAGGCTCTGGCCAGTGGCCACAGGTTCTGCTTCACAAACGCTCTATCCAACTGCGGGGCACTGCCGATGATGGCATTCAACCGATCCGGGTCTACCGAGGCAGTTTGATGCTGACCCGGCTCCTCATGAGCGTCGGGCAGTATGTGCCAACAGGCCACTTTCATAAAATCCCGCACTGCCGGATTCTGTCGGGTGTCGTGGGTGATGACGCTATTGATGGCCTTGCGCCAGTGTCGGGGCAGGAGCTTTGGGGACTGGTCGATCTGCTGTGCTCGCCGGGCAGCCAGTATCAGGTTATTTAATAACCCTTCGGTCAACTCAGGCAGTGGGTTACAAAGGTCGGGAGGTACGGTTTTAAACGCTTCGTAAAGTGCGTGAAGTGCTCGTTCTGGCAGCTCTGGCCGGGAGATACCATGATTGACTGCACTGATATCCCAGATATCCACCTCAGGACACGGTTTACCCCTGGCAACCATTGAACTGAATATCGAAGATGGGCTGTTCGCAGACTCAGGCCAAAGCAGGGTGATATGAGCTTGTGGGTAGGCTTGTAATTGGCCATTGACCAACAGCGGTTGTCCAACCATCAAGGGTTCCAGAAGCTGCTGAAGTGTTGGATTACTTTCCAGTCCCCACAATACAATCGGTTTGCCAGCAGTGAATGCCTCCTGCAACTCACTCTGACGCCGACCCAAATGTGCCTTTTGTTCTGAGGTGATTTGAATAGTATCAAATAGCTGACTGAAGCTGGTCTGTTCATTGACCTGAATCACCAGAGGTGCTGGCTGCTGGTGCTTTATCCAATGACTGGCCTGAGAAGGTTGCTGATACGTGACGGCATCGAAGGCAGCATGATCTCGAATGGAGTACTCATCTTTTTCTTCCAACCCCAGAGCTTCAGGCTGCTGTTTTGAATGAGCTACCTGAAGTCGGGGCTCCAGGCCTGTTGTTTCACGAATCGTCTGCAGAGTGCCCAGCAAACAAAACCATAGCGCCTCTGTGAGGGGAGAGGTTACGGTGACTGCACCACCCGCCCGAATCTGTTCCAACAAACAAGTGTTAGGCACTGCATAGCCTTCCGGGGCAATGGCAATGGGGTTCAGCCATTCTGCGATATTACCCTGGTTAATGATGATCGGGGTTCCTGGTGCATTACCAGCTTGGGATAAGGAGTGGGGCAGGCTTTGGAACAGTGAATGAAGCTCGGCATTCTCCACCGGCATCTGATAAAAC
>NZ_JAHHPN010000291.1:0-10274 GCF_024606325.1 Endozoicomonas sp. ONNA1 | reverse complement strand
ATAAATCGTCTAAATCATCGCCACTGCCAAAACCGCCACCACTAGAGCTTGTGAAGGGTTCGCCGTTATCGGCAGTAACAGGGGCTCCGGGTATTGCCAAAGGCCCACTAAAACGACTTTTGTCGTCAGAATGACCAGACTCGTTTTTTTCAGCCTGTTTATTCCCTCTAAAAGACAGTTTACTAATCTCCCCCGATCGATCCTCCCACGTCTCAATGGATTTGGATGAACTCCCCCAACCCGCCCAGCTCAACAGGCTGGTATAAGCAGCACAGTGACCGACAAGCGGCAAAGTGACAGACAAGATAAACAAAAAGAACAGGCGAACCACAGTCAGAAGCCCTGCCGCGTTCATGGTCGCATTTCCCCAAACATTTTATTGATAAGGCGTAACAATAGACTTTATATTTGAAAATGTATTATTTATTTCTGTCTATACAGGGCCTGCCAAAAAAACCATTAAAAAATGCACAGCTAATCCTGGCCAGTTATTCCCGACGAACAGACGCTTTAAGACGTATGCATCTTGTTCGACTGAACCATACTGGAGCACCCCTGCCAGTTGTTGTTCTCACTTCGTGCAACACACCCATTCACTGGCAAAGCATCTTAAAATCTCTCTTGGCTGGCATCAATCCCGCATTGATCTTATTGCGCTGGTTATTTTTGGCCTCATCCAGATGGGGTCAGTCAACCTGTCCCGTATTGCCCGAACTGTGGGGCACGGTACCGAGATCGACTCCAGGCGTAAGCGTCTAAAGCGCTTCTTTGCCCTGAGTAGCAGGGAGCTTGATGATATTGCCAGAATGGTCGTTGACTGGATGGTGCCCGAAGGGAACCAGGTTGTCTGTCCGGATCGCACCAACCGGGACTTTGGCCTGTTCAAAATCAACATCATGATGGTCGCTAAGCAGCAGGTCGTCATTCCCGCGAAGGAGGCTGTCGCAAAGGCGGGAACCATTCAGCTTGAGTTAATAAGCTTGCAGTTACACCTGAGTCCCCACTCTCCTTTTATATCAAGATTCGTTACGAAATTGTCCCTTACTGAGCGCTCTGGCTTAGTCCGCAATCACGCCAGAATTGAAAGTGTTGCTGCCACTTCTCTCTGAGGCAGTGCCCGGGTGACCTATTTGCCTCCTTGTAGACTTGAGGCTTATGATTTATCAGTGGGGATAAGAGTGGTAGGGCGTGGGTTTTGGATGCGCTTACTCTGAAAAAGCTCGTCCTCAGGACACTTCAGACAAAATCACGATCCGTTGATATTAAAATATTAATGGAAATCCCCGAGACAGATTAATGAGTTCCTATTTAAGACGAACAAGGAGTTCAAAATGCCACGCCCACTCTATCCTGCAACCCTGACAGCCAAGCATCAGCTCAGCGAGAATACTGTGCAGTTAGACTTCAGACTGGAGGCCGGGTTCGACTATCAGCCCGGACAATTTGTGCAGTTGCACTTTTCTTTTCAGGGTCAGGACTATAAAAGAAGTTACAGCATCAGCAATTCGCCCGAGTCTTTTCGAAGCTCTCAACAGCTTGAGATAGCCATCAGCTTTGTGAAGGGAGGGACTGCCTCTGCTCTGTTCAGCGAAGCAGAACCGGGTCTGGAATTGTCCATTGGTGGGCCTTTCGGGGTTCTCACTGCACCGGAAAAGTACGATGGTCGAATCATACTCGTTGGTACCGGAACAGGCGTTGCTCCGTACCGGGCTATGATACCTGCACTGAAAAAGCTGGCCGACGAAGGCACCCGAATTCTGGTCATGATGGGTGTAAGACACAGGGCCGATATGATTTACGAGCAGGATTTTCGGCATCTTGCTGACTCATCCGGATCCATAGAATACAGGGCCTGCTACAGCAGAGAAAAGTCACTGGACACCTCCGCCAACGAATACCCGGGTTATCTCCAGAACCAGTTCCCACAACTGAATCTTTCCCCGGAAAAAGACCTCGTTTACTTGTGTGGCAACCCTGCCATGATTGACGACGCATCCGCAGAACTGACAGCGTTGGGTTTTGCTCCAAGACAGGTGAAGCGGGAAAAGTATGTTTTTTCCAGTTGAACCTTCTCGCGTTTAAACCGGTAGGCCTTCATTTCAGTTTCTGTAAACTGTTTGTCATCTTTTGCCTGAAACACCCACAAGTTAATACACACTCACTTAAAACCTGTGTATGATCACATTGCACCCTTTTGAAACACAATGACAATCGTCAAGATTCAATTGTGGGTGAAACAACATAAAAATAATAAAAAAGGTAACTCAATGTCGAAACGGCTAGTTAAGCTGCTGGTTCTCAATCTGGCACTGTCTCTCTTCCCACTCCATTCCCTCGCATCCGAACAGCCACTGTTTCAGTTTGCTGCCGGATTGCTGAACAATGGACAATTTCCAGAGTCTGACCGCTACACCACCGATGATGATATTGTCATTCTGACCAATGATGGTACAGAACTGACTGCTAATATCTTTGTTCCCACCTCACTAAGCGGGTCCGCCCCCGCTGTCGTATTTATTAATAGTTGGGGGATGAATGAGTACCAGTACCTGCAGCAGGCTGCAACGCTCGCTGAACGGGGGTATATCGTTCTTAGCTATTCTACCCGGGGCTTTGGCAAGTCTACCGGACGAATAGATACGGCTGGCCCTCAGGATATTGCCGACTACAGTCAGGTGATTGATTTTCTTCTCAATAATTACCCTGTAAATCCCAATGCTATTGGTACCGCTGGTATCTCTTACGGCTCAGGTATCAGCCTGATCGGAGCAGCTCATGATGAACGGGTCAAAGCCGTTGCCGCCATGAGCAGCTGGGGAAGCCTGCTGGAAGCACTTTACGGTAATCAAACCCCCAGACTGGCCTGGGGAGAAATACTCACTTTGACGGCCGACCTCATAGGCAACCCTGAGCCGGTCATTGCTGAAAACTGGGACATCATTAAAAACCAGAAGCTGGATCAGTTACCAGCCGTTATAGAGTGGGCAGAAGAAAGATCCCCGATCAACTATGTCGAGCTGCTGAATCAAAATAATACCGCCGTCTATCTTGCCAAAGCTTATGGCGATAACCTCTTCCAGCCAAACTCTCTGCTTGAGATGTTTAGCCAGCTAAGCACTCCCAAACATATGGACCTGCTGACCGGATCCCATGCCACAGCCGAGCTGCTGCCTTCCCTGCTGGGCATTGGTGAAGACAGGGTCTGGAATAACGTCTACCGATGGTTCGACATTCATCTGAAAGGAGAAACGAATGAACTGAGTCAAGCAAATCCTTTGCAGATGAAAGTGAAGTTCAAAGACCGCTTTGAAGGGTTCGACAGTTTTCCAATAAAAGAGGCTTCCGCACAGAAGTACTATCTTCACCCAAGGTCTGCATTTGATAACGGCGATTTGGAAGCCCATCCCTACAAACCGCCGTTCTGGCTGACAAAAGACAATACGATCAATTCCTGGACGGGTACTTTATTCAGTACTCAGATTCCTGTTCTTTCACAACTTTTGGAGCAGCTTGAAGTCCCGGTCGTCACTAACATTTATGCCGCATCCGATTTCAGAGGCATTTATTTCAACACCGATAAGCTTCAGAACGTCATGAAAATAAGAGGTAATCCGACTGTTAACCTTGTGGTTCAACCACACTACGACAAGGCACAGCTGGTGGGCTATCTCTATGACATGGACTCATTGGGGAATGCAAGATTGATCACCCACGGCGTATCAACCTTACCCCAGGCTGAATCAGGAAAAAAAATCGAAATATCCTTCGAGCTGGTCACCACAGCCTACGATGTGCCCCAAGGACACCGGGTTGTATTGGCTATAGATACTATGGACCCTCAATATAAGAGGCCTACAAGCGACAATTACTTTATTGATTTCGAGTTCAGTAACCAGAAGCAATCAACACTCTCAATTCCAGCCCTGTAAGAAAACTGAATTAAGAGTTTCTTCTTTTGAAGATAATCGCCCGGAACCATTCCGGGCGATTTTTGTCATGACATTTGAAGCTTGGGAACTTTATTGTTGAAATAAACTCTTTCCGCAACCACCGCTGCACTGAACCAGATACTTCCCAGCAGCAAACCTGCCAGAACATCCCCAAACCAGTGGGCTTCATAGACAAGCCTCGACAGTGCCACCATAAGGGCGATCATCACAGCACAACTGTAGGCACAGAACTTAACAACGCCTCTCTGCGCTGCCGTCAGGTACAGGGCAACCATTAACCAAACGAAGGTTGCCTGAGTTGTATGTCCGGAAGGGAAAGAAAACTGATCCAGACCATCAAAGTCAGCCGGTCTGGGTTTATCGATACCCCACTTCATTAACCAGAGTGTGACTTCCATACCTGCAAGACACGTCAACATAATCAATAATTTTCTATAGCGCCTGATCCAGAGAAAGTAGACAGCAAACAACACCAGTGGCACCCAGAGAACAACCGCACTTCCTAACCAGTTCACCAGACCAAACATAGGCTCAACTATCGGTAGAGACATGCTGGCAATAGAAGAATGTATCATGGCATTGTAGTCATCCAACTGACCACTGACGTCCATAACAGTCAGAAGTAATAAACTGACATGCGCCACCACAACAAAGCTGACCGGTAACAACAGTATCAACTTTTTCCTGCAGAACCTGCGATCCAGAATCAGTCCTGAATAAGCAATCAGCAACGAAACAAGAGTTAAACCGGCCAACAGATAGTAGAAGGATTGCGGTACCTCCAGCTTCAAGGCTGCGCCGGTCAGGTAGCCTGGCACGGTATAGGCCACCGCCCAGGGCGCCGTCGAGAGCAGGTTGATGATATAAAAACGCAGGGGGGACATATCCATCATCCCGGCAACGGCTGGAATAACTGGACGGATAGGGCCTATAAAACGTCCCAGTGCAACACTGAAACCACCGTACTTTTCAAAAAATCGTTCGCCTTTTTCCAGCCAACCGGGATGCCTTGAAAATGGCCAGTAGTCTCGAATCCGACTATGCAGACAATGGCCCACCTGAAAGCTGATACCATCCCCCAGGGCCGCACCGAGAAAAGCCCAGGCCAACATAGGCAAGGGTTCCATCAAGCCACTGCCAGCCAGAGCCCCAAGAGCAAACAGCAGGGCAACACCAGGAATAACAAAACCGACAGCCACCAGCGATTCCACAAAAGCAGCCAATGCTATAATCGGGCCCAGCCAGTGCCCATGATGTTGAAGCCATGCATGTAATGCTACAAAGCTATCAGATTCCACAAAAAGCCTCTTTCGATATCACCATGATGTAAAATGCTTCCTTCATATCCGTAAGTAACACCACACAATGCCACATTGAGAGCAGAACCATGACACCGGAACGTTACAAAAAATTTAAAGATCTGCTGGATCGACGTCAACCCGACCTGACGGTGCTCACGGATCAAGTTCATAAACCCCATAATCTCTCAGCTATTATCCGAACCTGCGATGCAGTGGGCATTTCCGATATCCATCTCAGCCAGCCAAAGATGGGCTATCGAAATTTTCGGGGCAGAGCTCTGGGCAGCCATAAATATGTTAATGTTCATCATCACAGCAGTGTAGAGGAAGGTATATCACAACTGAAAGCCAGCGGCTTTAAAGTTTATGCTGCGCATTTTTCCGACAGTGCAATCCCCTATTCAGATGTCGATTACACTTCGCCTGTAGCGGTTATGATGGGCGCGGAGAAAAAGGGTATCAGTCCTCAGGCGGCAGAGCTGGCTGATCAACATATTATTATTCCCATGCAGGGCATTGTGGCTTCTTTCAATGTCTCGGTTGCAGCAGCAGTCATCCTGGTTGAAGCTCAACGACAGCGCCTGTTGAAGGGGATGTATGATAAACCCAGCCTGCCTCCGGAGATCTACACTCCTACCCTGTTTCGCTGGGGATATCCCGAACTGGCTCGATATTGTGACGAACGGGGACTGAAATACCCACAAATGGATGAAAACGGGCAGCTTATAGACCCATCCTCCTGGTACATCCGGGTCCGGGCTAACGCCTGAGCCATAGAACAGGCTCTCCCATTGAACCTAATCTTTTGAATTCAACTTGCATTGCTTGCCAAACATACCGTAAATGTCTTAGTTTCGAAGCTTGAAACTCATCACAAGCGTCTCCTATGACTCACCTTACTTTAGCAACAGAGGCTCCATGAACCCCCGCATAGCTTCCCGCATTCAGCAAATCAGCCAGCTTGCCTCCCGGCCTTTGAAAGGATTACTGGCCGCTGCGGCATTCATACCTTCTGTGGCGATGGCGGCAGATAGCGCAGTGTTCCTGCAATATCACCATGTCAGCGATAAGACCCCTGCTGTCACCAGCATTACACCAGAGATGTTCAGGCAACATCTGGATTATCTGGATAAAAATGACTTCAATGTAGCGCCCATAGAGACCATCATCAAAGCCATTCAAAGTGGCCGGTCAGTGCCCGATAAAACGGTAGTGATCACTTTTGATGATGCTTACAAAAACATCTATGAAAATGCCTTCCCAATGCTGAGAGATAAGGGTTGGCCGTTTACAATTTTTGTCAGCACTCAGCCAGTGGATCGTGGCTTTGGCAACTTCCTGACCTGGAAGCAGATTCAGGAGATGAGCCGCTCAGGCGCTACCATCGCCAACCATACCACCAGCCACCCTCATATGCCGGAAAAGCTACCCGGCGAATCCGATCAGGCCTGGCTGGAACGCTCCGGAAAGGAGATCACCGACACAGAACAACGCATCAGGAACGAAACCGGTCAGGATGTCAAAATGCTGGCCTGGCCTTTCGGCGAGACAGCCCCAGAACTGAGAAAGATGATCAAGGAGATGGGCTACATTGGGTTTGGTCAGCAGTCTGGCGCTATTGGCCCACTGTCAGACTTTACCCGCCTGCCCAGATTCCCTATGTCCGGGAGTTATTCCGATATGAGTGGTTTCAGAACCAAAGTAAACAGCAGACCCCTGCCAGTGACGCAACAGGAGCCCGATACCGCTATCATTGACCCAAAGAACCTGACGCCCTCTCTAACCCTAACTTTGGCAGACGGCAACTATCAGAAACAGCAACTCAACTGTTATGTCTCCGGTCAGGGCAGAGCAGAGCTGAAATGGCTGGATAAAGAGAAAACCCGATTCACAACTCAGGCCAAATCGCCCCTGCCGGTCGGTCGCAGTCGCTACAATTGCACGGCCCCCTCGATGGATGGACGTCATTATTACTGGTTTTCTCACCAATGGCTTCGCTTTACGGAAGATGGAAAAGCTATTGATTAGAGTCACGTAATCAGGACTTGCTGTCTTCCGACAGAGAGTGTTTCAAATGCTTAATCCGATTCAGCCACTCAGATATAACTGAATGGCTGAAACAGGATTAAACGAATATTAAAGTGATTCTCCTGGACATAGCAGCCTTTGATGTGATTCTTCTAAAAATCTGGTTATGTAATCTACATTTGATCATACTAATAAATTAATGACTAGTTTATATAAGATGGTGTGAATGACTGTAAAAAAGGTGTTTTTTGAAGCCTGCTTTGGCGAATACTATCTTGAATTTCTTTTTGCTTACCATTAAGTATTTCACATAAGATATTCATCACAATTCGTGAAATATCAGACTCCGAGCTTACACAAGACATAATTAAACCGCGTATATCATTGGAAATTTTACATCCGTTGAAAAGACACATTACATCGTAAAGGTCCAAGTTTTTAATCAGCTCCATCCACGATGGAGCTAATAGAATTTTACCTGTAGTGTCCATAGTTGTTGATTCAGAACCCCCCCCTTCAATAAAAAACACAATTCCATCTTTCCTCTGGCCTGCAATAGTCCATTGTTCACCTGACCATGGTTTAATATCACAATTATAAAATACTACAGAGCGAACAAGATTTATTTCGAATCTATCAATTGGACAATATGAAAGCAAACCAGATAGTGGTATTCCTCTTATAGTAAACCATTGACCATCATGAACTACATCTTCCTGCAAACAATTTGATAATCCATCAATCCAGACTGTTTCTGGAACAAAAGGAAAATCAATATGGCTAACTTTATCGGCTATATCATTAGTGATCAGCACTATAGCTCTTTCCATACCTTCCAAGTTCTGAATTGCCTCGAGAAGATTTACTTCTTCCGGACAACTTAAATATTTTAAAATAATTAAAAGCGGTACATCATATTTAAAAATATCTTTTAATTTAATGGCTACTGCACCTTGTACGTTTAAAAGAGAAGCAGCTATTACAGCAATCAATATTTTTTCAATCAAGTTCATAGCATAACACTTACAAAAGCATCTTGATTTTAAGACTACCCACAGTACCACATGGCGTATTCTCAATAATATATATCCGAGGCCTTACATTGATTCTCATTCCTTTAGTAATAGGCGAGGTGAATAATCTGTGCATTCCGGGCTTATAAACTTCGTCACAAAATCCACCTCTAAAAAAAATACCCATACTTCCTTCCGGTACTGTATATAAAAAAGAATCCAACTGTATAACCAGTGAACTGAAATCTTATCAGTGATGGTAGATTCAGCAAAGAGCAACGAAAGTATCCAAGCAGCTATTTGATTCATCACTCAACTCTTCAAAATTTTTTACTTTTGCAGCTACAGTTGTAGCAGAGTTGGTATGACACATCTCCTTATTTAAAAATGGTTTACATTTCATTCGCGAAAGGAATGGCACCCATGAAGCACTGGCAAATAAGCAAAAGAAGCTGGAACGCATGATCGCCAACCTGATGACTAAACATAAAGAGGAAGCCTGGGGTCAACCCTCAGCATCGTCAGGAAGACCAGCAACGCATAAATTCCCTGCTCAAAGCAGCAAGTCGTATCAAACTTTTTTTAAGATCCAACCGGAGAAACGCAATAGCGATAATCAGTCACTGAAAAGCAATATGGCCGACCGGATGAAAATCTCTAAAGGAGTCATTCAGGGCTACATTGCCACCTTCCGGGCGACACCCGCAATGTGCAGAGAGCGGTTTCCAAAGCAGGTGAATCTTCAGAAGTTAATGGATCGGGACGTCAGTATTTCAAAAGCTCAGTCCGACTCAAACGCTTTGATATAATTGGAACAGAATTAAATAAATATTAAAGTGAGTCTCATGGAGACAGTAGCCTTTGAGGTGGTTTTTCTACAAACTCGTTAACTGGCAGAATAGGAGAGAAATCTCTGCAACCAAAAAGCAAGCAAGCAAGCAAGCAAAACGAAAAAATAAATCATTATATCTGTGGAAGACTGGTAAGATTATTATATTCTTCAAAAGTAAAATCTAAACCCAAGAGTTTAAAAGTCATGCAGATTTTCTCTACAATTTTCATTTCGTTCATATTAATTTTTCCATCCCCCAATGTCTTTGCAATCAAAATAAGCAAAGAAACTATAGATCAAGGACGACAGCTTATAGGCGACATAAACAGTAGAGGAACTCAATTTCTGGAACTGGCTGAAAGAGTCCAGACTATCATAAAAAGTCATGGGCCTCAGTCCATTTTTATCATCATTCCTCACTTAGTATCTATGAATGAATCTATAGAAAAAGTTGTATCATCGTTATCAATCAGCCAAGCTTATTTAACTTCGCTTAGAACAACAGTCGAGAGTGATCCTGAATGGAAATTTAAAAAGGCTCTTAAGGCGATAGCATTACCCACTGGAACACCAGGGCAATCAATAGCAGTAGGTAAATTGGGTGACATTGCTGGCTTCCCGGTAGACACAGGTATTTTAGCCGTTTTTCAAGAACAGGACGATGGCCTAACCGAATTAGCCAAGAAGACAGATAAAGATCATTTTGAATTTATACAGAAAGTTTTATCATACAAAACTTTAAACGAAAGTCTAAAAGAACATATTGATCAACATGGCATCGATGACGTATCAAAGATTTGGTGTCATCTGGAAGAAATAAATAAACTCCTGGATGAATTAATTACTCTCACTAAGTCTTTCCCAATGAACTTTAAATTGTTTTTAGAACAAGCTTTTACTCATTTTAGTAGTCCCTGAATTCAACAAGCTGTTGGACAAACCAGCTAAATCGGGTAGCTGGAGGTTCCTGACCTGCTACCCGCATCACCACGACATGTGGGTCCGCACTTTGCAGTCAGACTGCCTCAGCACAACCCCTCAGGAGATTGTACTTGCTTTATGCTAGTGGTTATTATCAATCGCAGGATCCGATGCTGGTTTACCCGCAGGGGACTTTCACCCCATAAGTTCATGCCCATGCCGGGCGTAC
>NZ_JAHHPN010000020.1:0-6891 GCF_024606325.1 Endozoicomonas sp. ONNA1 | reverse complement strand
ACAGGCCATACGTCATAGCTGATGAACAGACTTTGCAGCAACAGCAGAAATAAGCCACTGACCATGAAAATAGCGGTAAAAGCCTGAGAGAACAAGACACCCATGGGGGAAGTTTCCGCACCGGACAGAGGATTCAGGGCGCTGGCCATGGAAGCACCCCGTTGGTTATCAATGAAGAAACCCGCCGATTCCAGTGCCCAGAATGGAATGGTGATACAAAACCCGATAATGGCCCCTATAAAAGCTTCTTTAAGAACAAATCCGGCCGTAGCATAAATGGTGAGGGCTTCATCGGGTTTGTGTTCTGCCAGCATAGGATGGAGAAACAGGACCATGCAGGCGCAAATGCCATTTCGCATCATGGCGCCACCCAGCATGCGCTTGTGCAGGAAAGGGATCAGAGTGAACAGGGCAACAATTCTGGGCATGCCCATGGTAAATACATAAAACCACTCTTTTAGCTCATCTATTGGGATGACCATGGCGGATTACCCGGTTATAGGTCCGGAATTTTGTTCATGATGGCCAGAGAGTAATGATAAATCTCAATGCCCAACCATCGGGCAGTGGCAAAGATGCTGATGATGACGGCAATCAGCTTGAAGGCAAAGGGCAGGGTTTGCTCCTGGATCTGGGTCAGGGCCTGGATCAAACTGATCAGCAGACCTACGCCAGCCGCGGCAATGATCGGAGGCATGGATAAAACCAGAGTCAGCATCAGTGCCTGAGCTGTCAGCTGAATGATGTCCGAATCTACCATGCTCTTTTCCCTTGAGGCTTTCTAGCCATAACTTAATACCAGTCCCTGAATCAAACGGGTCCAACCGTCCAGCAAGACAAACAGGAGCAGTTTGAAAGGCAGGGATATGGTCATGGGAGAGACCATCATCATACCCATGGCCAGCAGGATGTTTGAGACGATCAGGTCGATGACGATGAAAGGCAAATAGAGCAAAAAGCCAATTTGGAACGCCTTGGTCAATTCCGTGATACAAAAAGAGGGCAGCAGCACAATAAAGTCATCCCCCGAGAGTTCCTGCTGGTATTTTTTTGGCCACAGAAGGCGTGCAGACTTCAGAAAGAAGTTACGCTCTTTTTCGTTGGTGTTGTCTTTGAGAAATTGCTTGTAAGGGGCGCTGGCCAGCTTGAAGGATTCGATCCAGGACAGATCCTCAAAATTAATCTTTTCAGGTTCCAGCAATTCATAAGACTGATAGCCTATAGGTGCCATGATGTAGAGTGTCAAAATAATGGCCAGCGCGTTCATGGCAATGTTGGGAGGAATCTGCTGAAGACCGGTGGCGTTTCTGAGAATGGAAAAGACCACCACCAGTTTCAAAAAAGAAGTGCCCATGACTGCCATGAATGGAATCAGCGCCATCAGTGCCAGTGGCACCATCAAATAAAATGGGCTGGTCAAATTCAGTATGCCGCTTTCCATGGCGGGAACCTGCTCTACTGGATGTACTGCCTGGTTATTAGGATTCGGTCTTTCCCGTGAGTTCTGTAATCCGGGCTCCGAGGCGGCCTTCTATTTCCACCAACTGGCATTTACCAATCAGCTGGCCATTGGCTCTGATCTTGACCGGTGCTTCCACAGGGTTACTGAGCTGGAAAACATACCCAGGCGTCAGGCTTTGCAATTCTGCGAATGTCAGCTGTTGTTCGCCCACTTCGAACATCAGCATCACGGGCAAATCATGAAGATCAATAGGGGTAGCAGGTGCCTGCGGAGCTTCGCCTTCTGGCATAGGCTCTTCATGCTCTGTGTACCCTTGGGCAGAATAATCTTCCATCGGCTGAAGCCTCTGTGAAATAGTGAGCCGGGTATCCTCAAGAGTGCCGAGAAACGCAGCATTCTGTTTGATTTTTACAATCACCTCTGAGTGACTGACATATTTTTCCAGAAAAACAATGTCGCCTTCTTCCAGATCATTGAGTTCACTGCGGTTCAGTGAGGTACTGCCTTTTTGCAGGGATACCCATAAAGGTATATCGGGCAGTGAGATAGATTGATGAGGTGGAATTGACTTCAACAGGTTCTCTATCACCTCGGAATACTCAATCTGAATGCTGGAACGGATGCTCCCGGCTTCAAGATCCACTGCAATTAAAGGGGCGTCTGTTTGCTCGGCAGGTTTGAGATGAGTGAGTGTGACAGACTGACCCAGCATCTGGCCCAAAAAATTAAACAAGGGGGTCAGGCTGCTCGAAATAGCCGCTTCACGAAGACTTTCAGGCAGTTTTTTAATGATTTGATGGTCGAGCTTTTTGGGCAAAAGAAAATCCAGAACCTGATGGCCCAGATAGAGTTTGTTGGGGTAGCCAGCCAGTTCTATATCGGCCTGCCAGCTGGAGGTCTGGTGATCAAGACCGGCAAGAGAGACAGTGAATTCGATACCGTTCAGTTGAATCTGGTAGCGGGTTTTGCGACGACACAGGAGCTGCCCCAACTGAAGCTCGGTTGCTGATATTGATTCAAACTTCAGTGGTATTGGTTCCATCAGTGTTTATCCGTTCTCTCAGGAATCATCGTTTTCCTGTTCTTCTTCACCCACGTACTCCTGCCGGGAACGCCCCTCACTCTGTTCGCCACCTCCGCCAGACAGGTTGATGTTGACCTGAACTTTTTCACCCAGCTTTTCGAGATTCTTCATCAAGCTGGCTTCATTGGCTTGCAGAAAGTTGTGGGAGTCTGCTGAAGAGGTATTCATGGTCACTTGCAGTTCACCAGAGACTCTCTGAATACGGATTTCGGTGCCCGGCAGAATATTGTCTTTCAGAGTGATTCGAACTTCGGCTCCTTCGATAGCGTCTTTTGAAGACACCATGATTTTATCAACCAGCTTGTTGATGACTTCATTGATTTCTTTGGGGCCACTGACGGCCTGAATGCTTTTCAATTGAACTTCAGAGGCCTGCTGGGTTTCCCTAACCTGACCGATCACATGCTCAGTGCCGTCACGCAGAGACTGCATGGCACCCTCTTCCAGACCTTTTTGACCTTCCTGACCTTTTTGACCTTCCTGACCTTCACGGCCACCGCCCTGGTCTTTGAACTTGCCTTCCAGAGCTTCCTTGGCACTTTTTCTGCGCTCTGCCATCAGGCTTTCAAGGCTTTGATCGCCCTTGGATTCCCCTTTGGTACTTTTCGGATCTTCTTTCTTTTTCATTTTTTTGGAAAAGTCAGAAGCCTGATCCTCAGACACTTTCTGGCTCTGATTCTGGCTCTGATTTTGAGCGGGCTGGTTGTTGCTATTCTGCTGAACATTCTGATTAGAGTGTGTGGGCTGCATGGTTGGCCTCCTTGCGATCTGTGCACCCTAGAATTTCGGACGAACAGTAAATTCTTCCATTTCCAGATCTTCGAGGCGAGCGGCTTCCTTTGCGGCTTCCTCGTCCTGAGCTTTGGTAAACTCTTCAAACTTTTCCACAGCCTGCATGGCTTTCGCATGATCTTCACGGGCCTGCTCAAGCTGTTCTTTGGCCTTTTCGACATTCTGTCTGGCTTCGTTGATGGCCTGTTCCAGCAGAACATCCTTTTCACGCATCTGGGCTACCTTGGCTTTTAGCTGATCCAGTTCATTCTGCTTCACCGCAGTATTGATAATGTTATCGTAGAGCCTTTCTTCTTCTTTACAGCGCCAGTCAATGTACTCTTCCAGTTCCTGCTCTTTGTTTTTGACTTCCAGCTGAGCCTGCTCCAGACGATATTCACACTTGCGAACTTCGTCCTGAGCAGACTTTTCCCGAATCTGCTTAACCTTGAGAAGTTCGTGCAGCATTCAGATCAGACTCCAACGACACGACGCAGTTGCTGGATGGTGGTGTCATAGTCACTCAGTTCATCGGTGCGCTGCTTCAGGAAGGTTCTTATGGCGTCTATTTTCCGCAAGGCTTCATCCGCCACTGCATCTGAGCCCGCTTTATACTCACCGACCTTAACCAGCAGTTCAATCTCTTCGAACTTGGCCAGAAGTTCCCTGAGTTTGCCCGCTGCGGCTTTGTGCTCTTCCGGGGTGATGGCATTCATGACACGGCTGGCACTGGATAGCACATCAATGGCCGGGTAGTGGTTAGCGGCAGCCAACTTTCTGGAAAGGATGATGTGTCCGTCCAGAATGGATCGGGTCTCATCCGCTACCGGTTCAGTCATATCATCACCTTCTACCAGTACGGTGTAGAGTGCTGTGATTGAACCTGTATCAGACATACCGGCACGCTCCATTAACTTGGGAAGCGTGGCAAAGACTGAGGGTGGAAAACCTCGACGGGTTGGCGGCTCGCCGGCTGCCAGACCTATTTCACGCTGGGCACGGGCAAAACGGGTGACGGAATCCATTAGCAGAAGGACTTTTTTACCTTTGTCCCTGAAATACTCTGCGACGGCTGTGGCAGTATAGGCCGCTTTGGCTCTTTCCATGGACGATTTGTCAGAAGTGGCAACGATAATGACGGACTTCTTGACGCCTTCCGGGCCCAGATCATGCTCGATAAATTCCCTGAGTTCCCGTCCCCTTTCACCGATCAGCGCGAGGACTGTGACATCCACTTCAGCCCCTTTAACCAGCATCGAGAGCAGCGTACTCTTACCACCGCCGGCGGCAGCGAAGATCCCCATACGCTGTCCTTCTCCGCAGGTCAGTACGCCATCCAGGACTCTCAGGCCCAGTGGTAATGGTTTATCAATGATCTGGCGAGTCATGGGGTCAGGACTGTCGGCATAAACCGGATACCAGGTCTCAGGCTCCACTCCGTCGAAGGCTTCCGGGTTTAAAGGGTTTCCCATACCATCAAGCACGTGACCCAGAAGGTGAGAGCCAACGCCTACATGGTGAACCTTACCCGTGGGAATCACTTCTGTTGTGGAGGAGATACCCATGATTTCACCCATGGGAGAGAGTACCGTTTCGTGCCCCTGAAAGCCAACGACCTCGGCGTAGCTGGTCCTGTCATCGTTTGGCGTCACCAGCTCACACAACTCGCCAATCTTGACACCGGGAACCGCCGCTTTGATGATCATGCCCTGTACTTCGGTAACACGGCCACGAATATCCAGTAGCCGGCTGCTTTCAACCGCATTTTGAAGCGCAGAAGTGAGGTAGTTAAGTGCTTCGGCCACGATCCCCGTCTCCTTTGTTACCCGTTGTTTTTTTTCTGTTCAGGATTTGATTAGTCAGAAAGAAAAAGAGGGCTGAATAAGCCCTCTTTTTCGGTGTGTTGATCAAGAATCAGACCATCATACCCATGTCTCCAGGTCCGCCGGGAGCGGTGGGAGGAGGCTTTGGACCACTCTCTTTGGGTGGTGCGGTACCATCGCTTTCAGTATTATTCACCTCGGAGATCACCCATTCAAGTGTGTTGACGAACTTCTCCAGGGTGGACTCAAAGTTGCCGTAGTCCGACGAAGCCTGCATAGAGCGAATCAGCAGAATTTCAGACTTGTCATGGTTCAGAGCGTGAAAAGCACCCTGCATACTGTGATGCTGAAGGTTCAGTGACAGGAGCTTTTCGTAGAGGCTGGTTTTGGCATCGTCGTGAGCATCCATGGGTTTTACTGAAGAGACAAACACCAGTGCTTCGTCTTCTTCCAGATATTCCATATTCACGATCAGGGTATCATCAAAACAGAGACCGCAGGCATCGTGTTCATTTAAGCTGAGCTCGCCCAGACCGATGCTCTCTGCAAAATGCTGTATATTCTCTTCTACATTTTGCTTGTAACTCATTCGATCATACCCTCCAATGGTACTTAGTCAGAAACTGAAATAACGATAATTAACTCTCAGTATATATCGCTCTTTTGCATTGCGTTGGAGAATTCCTGAACACCCGATCCGGAGAACTCCAGAACTTGATTAGTGTCTTTATCGGTCAAAGTGGCGAACGTCTGTATACTTGTTTCAACTTTTTTTTTACGTGTGAGTTGAATCGTTAACTCACGGCAGTTTCTTCGTTGAGTAGTGAGATTCTTTTTTGGCAGATCAAAACACGGATAGCCTCTGGATGCGCGAGGCCCTGAAGGAAGCGGAAAAAGCCCGGGAAAAAGATGAGGTTCCGGTCGGGGCCGTTGTGGTCAGGGGTGGCGAAATAATAGGCCGGGGTTTTAACCAGCCCATCAGCGGCTGCAATCCGGTGGCCCATGCTGAGGTAATGGCCTTACAGGAAGCGGCCGCCACCCTCAACAACTACCGATTGGTGGATTGTGAACTCTACGTGACCCTTGAACCTTGCACCATGTGTGCCGGAGCGATTATCCACAGTCGGCTAAAACGGGTGATTTTTGGTGCCCCGGAACCCAAGGCCGGGGCTCTGGTCAGTCAGAGCCGAACATTGGAGTTGCCCTATATGAATTATCGGGTGGAAATGACTCCCGGGGTTCTTGAAGAGGAGTGTAGCGAAATCATTTCCTCCTTTTTCAGAGCCCGGCGTGAGGCCAAAAAAGCAGAGAATAAACGTTTGAAGTTGTGCTGAAATGGTGCATTCGGCTTTTTGAAAAGCGGATATGAATGAGTGCCGTTGTAAAAAACCAACGAACGATGGAACTTTTCATTGGAAGGAATGTCGAAGATTGACCTCTCATTGAAGGGGCAAGCCAAATTCTGGCTTTCTTATGATTTGATCTTTGACATTTGGAGTACATTCGATGAGAAAACTCGTTTTGACAGTCTTATTGGTGGCGTCTTCCACGGTTTGTGCGGAAATACGAAAAATAGAGGAGCAAACGCATGTGGATGCGTGGGGTGCAAGAGTCATGACAAGTTACTTTGACACAGTGTCTGAACAGTATTGTCTGGTGGTTATTGATAGTGAAAAATCAAATGTGCTTATGAACTGCAAAGCTGTCCATGAACTCTCAGAGCAGGCGCAAAAAAACATTCTCGGCGAGAA
>NZ_JAHHPN010000290.1:0-11194 GCF_024606325.1 Endozoicomonas sp. ONNA1 | reverse complement strand
GCTCAAACGTTGGATAGAATCGGTATTTGTAAGCTCGTTTAGTCATTTTTACAAATATATTATCTTTTATGTAGGATTCAAGCTTTTGCCAGTCCTATCGGACTGGTCGCTATCCATCTCCGGCCAAGCTCTGCGAGCTATGGATGGAGTATTCCGCGCGAATTGATAAATTGTTGGGGTATCGTTGTGCTTTTCAACTTAAAGTCATTCTCAATTCCATAAATTTAGCCAATAATAGCAGCCTGTGTTTAACCGTGAAGTGACTATCCTGTCATTGCTTTTCATGGTTCAGGATGAGCTGCCCTCAGTCTGAGAGGCGTCTGTGCAGTTCTTGAGAATTAGGTTTTGAAGCAGGAGTGAGGGTGCCTTTTATTGATTTTTCAGGCTTGCCCTGGAAGCCAAGACATTATCTGAAACAGCAGATTCCAGAGCCCTGGAGAGACTGGTTGCTGGACAGAGGCTCCCTGACGCAGCGTCTGAAGCAGGCGTACAATGGCGACTTCAGTGTTCAGGTTATTCGTCAAGGAACCTTTATGCCGACCTATTCGGAGCTGAAGTTTCTCAATCACTATGAGCAGTCAAAGGTAACGCCCACTCCTGATGAGATGGCAGGATCATTCAACAGCAGACACTGCAGCAAAATGGCTTCTATCAGGGAAGTTCTGTTGATTTGTGGTGGCAGACCCAGGGTGTTTGCGCGAAGTGTATTGCCTCACAGCAGTCTTATTGGCACTAACAGGGGACTGCTGCAACTGGGCAATAAACCTCTGGGGGAGTTTTTATTTAACCATCCTGGTATGCGACGGGGGCCATTTGAGGTAGCGGAACTGCCGGCACGACAGTTTAATCCTCATCTGGTGGAAAAATACTCAGATGAAACAGCCTGGGGAAGACGGTCGTTATTTTATTTGCACGAAAAGTCTATTTCTGTTTGTGAAATCTTTTTGCCAGATCTGCCTGAAAAGACAGAGGAGTGAGAATCGGCCCTAACCTGATAAACTGGCGATATAATTCAAGGCCGTGAGCGGCAGAAACCTCAGCGATGACAAGAAAAGTACCGATAAACAGCCAAACACTATGATGCATTTCAGGAAACCCATGGTGGTATCAGCAGGGACCGAAGTGGTTCTGCAGCGATTCCCCCGTTTAAAAGACTTTTTACAGCTGGCCAGGCTCAATCGGCCCATTGGTATTTATCTGTTGCTCTGGCCTACACTTTGGGCGCTCTGGGTTGCAGCAGAAGGTGTGCCGAGTCTGGCGAATCTGGTGATTTTTTCGATCGGCGTTGTTTTGATGCGCAGTGCGGGTTGTGTCATTAACGACTTTGCTGACAGGAAAGTGGACGGTCATGTTGAACGAACACGTAATCGACCACTGGTGACGGGTAAAATTCAGGAAAAAGAAGCACTGATGTATTTTGTCGGCATGGTGCTTCTGGCTTTTATTCTCGTCCTCTTTACGAATGCTCTTACCATCCAGCTTTCTTTTGCCGGGCTATTGCTGGCATCGGCTTACCCTTTCGCAAAAAGACATACTCATCTGCCTCAGGTGGTTCTGGGGGCTGCTTTTGGTTGGTCGATACCCATGGCTTTTGCGGCTCAGAGCGGAGCCCTGGGAAACATCGTCTGGCTGATGTTTCTGGCCAATCTTTTCTGGACGGTGGCTTACGATACTCAATACGCCATGGTGGATCGAGACGATGATCTGAAAGTAGGCATCAAGTCCACTGCTATTCTGTTTGGTGAGATGGATAACCTGATCGTAGGTAGCCTGCAAGTGCTTACTCTGCTAACTCTCGCCATGGTAGGCCATCAGCTGGAGTTGGGCGTTCTGTACTTTCTCTCACTGATCGCTGTTGCAGCCCTTTTCGTTTATCAGCAATGGTTAACTCGTCGTCGTGAGCGTGAGGCCTGCTTTAAGGCATTTCTTAACAACCACTGGGCTGGAGCCATTGTCTTTGTCGGGTTTGTGGTGAGCTATCTTTGATATGCAATGCGGTTTGAAATCCTAGTGGTATGTACCGGCATAAATGGCTAAAAACCATGTCCTGCGAGCTCTTAAGCAATATTTTTGTTTTCAGAGTCTGGTGGCAGTCTGGGGTGTGTCATCTGTCTGTAACATTTCAAAGGTGTAATGTCCGGTGTATAGTGCGGTTGATCAAAGTAATGAGAAGCAGCTCTGAGCGATCAAAACAGCTCTGAGCGATCAAAAAGACATTACCCTTCCGGTAAAGACCCAACGAGCTGCTGCTGACAGATGCCAGAAAGTCACCGCCGAAATCGAATCGACAGATAACAGGTAGAGATTAATGCCAGGAAAGACCATTCTGATCGTAGATGACGAAGCACCGATTCGCGAAATGGTGACTGTTGCTCTGGAAATGGCAGGGTATGATTGTCTTGAGGCAGCTGATGCGAAAGAAGCGCACTCTCTGATCGTGGATAACAAACCAGATTTGATCCTGCTGGACTGGATGTTGCCCGATGTCTCCGGCATAGAACTGGCTCGTCGTCTAAAGCGCAACGAGCTGACTTCTGAAATCCCCATCGTCATGTTGACGGCCAAAGGTGAAGAAGACCACAAAATCCAGGGACTCGAGACCGGAGCCGATGACTATATCACAAAGCCTTTTTCTCCCCGTGAATTGGCTGCTCGTTTAAAAGCAGTTCTTCGCCGTACAGGTGGGTTTGATAATCAGTCTCCCATTGTCATCAACGGGTTGGAACTGGACCCGGTCAGCCACAGGGTCTCCATTGATGGCTCGCCTGCTGAAATAGGACCTACCGAGTACCGTTTGCTGCAGTTTTTCCTGACGCACCAGGAGCGCGCCTATACCCGTGGGCAGTTGTTGGATCAGGTCTGGGGTGGCAATGTTTATGTTGAAGAGCGAACCGTAGATGTACACATACGACGTTTGCGAAAAGCGTTGGGTGATAATTACGAAGCTTTTGTGCAAACTGTTCGTGGTACCGGATATCGTTTCTCAACCAGGGTGTAAACTTTCTATGCTCGTTGGTCAGGCCCCTGGTCGGGAGTAATATGACAACAATTTCAAAAACCCGTTTGCTGAGCCGTATGGTTGCTTACTTGGTTGTTGGGTTTTCCCTGGGCTGGCTAATTGGAGAACCTTTTTTAGGGCTCTGTGTGGTGATGGGAGGTTATTTTGTCTGGAGCTTCCGCCAACTTTTCAAACTACTGGTCTGGCTGAATGATCCCAAGGCCAGGAGCAAAGAACCCCCTGAGAGTAAAGGGTTCTGGGGTGAAATTTTTGATGGTATCTATCGATTACAGAAACAGCACAGTCGCTCCCGGCAAAAGCTGGCCGGAGTGATTGAGCGCGTTCAGGAATCAACTGCTGCGCTTAATGACGGTGTTGTGATGATCGATAATCAGAGTAACCTGGAATGGTGGAATCCTGCTGCTGAAAGCTTGATGGGTCTGAAGACGCCTGACGATAAAGGGCAATTGATTACCAACCTGTTGCGTGATCCAAGGTTTGCTGACTACTTTGAGCAGGGTGGTTATCAAAAAGCTCTTGAGATTCCCTCTCCTGTCAATCCGGATTATCAACTGCAATTTAATATAACGGTGTATGGCAAAGGCAATCGTCTGATGACCGTGAGAGATGTCACGCGTTTGAATCAGCTGGAGGTCATGAGAAAAGACTTTGTTGCTAATGTTTCTCATGAATTGAGAACACCGCTGACAGTTGTGTCCGGGTACCTTGAAACCATGCTGGACAGTCTGGGCCCCGATTCAGGCCTGCCTCCTGTTTGGGAGAAAGCGCTAAACAGGATGCAGGAACAGTCACTGAGAATGCAGAATCTGGTGGCAGACCTGCTGTTGCTGTCCAAGCTGGAGTCGGCCGAAGCTCAGGCAGATGAAAACGGGGTGCATCTTAAAACCATGCTGAACAGCATTGTTGAAGACGGGTGTGCACTCAGTGGCGAAAACCAGCATCAGATTTCACTGGACTGTCCTGAAGATGTCTTTTTGGCTGGCAGTAGCAGTGAGTTACGCAGTGCCTTCTCGAATCTGGTCTTTAATGCTGTGCGCTATACACCGCAAGGTGGCAAGATACATTTGCGCTGGTGGCAGGATAAGGAAGGCGGACATATGATGGTGAAAGATAACGGTGTCGGTATTGACCCCATGCATATTCCCAGGTTGACTGAACGTTTTTACCGGATTGATAAAAGCCGTAGCCAGAGTACCGGAGGAACAGGACTCGGGTTGGCTATCGTCAAGCACGTCATGCTAAGACATGGAGGCAAACTCACTATCAGCAGTCATCCGGGGAAAGGCAGCCGTTTTGTTTGCCATTTCCCGGCAAAATGCCTTGAGCTGGAACACTCATGAAAAAAGCATAAGAGGAGTGGTAGCTCCTTTTATGCTTTTTAGCAGACCACCAAAAAACGATTAATCTTCTGATGGTCTCGTCATTCGAATGGTTTGTTTCTCAGAGTCTGTTACCCTGACTATTGAATGATGTCTGTATTCAAGAAACAGCGGACTGGAGGCGAGTCTGAAATCCTGAAAACGGTCGACTTATTCTTCTTCAACCACGCAGTCCAGACGCTTCTTGCCGGTGCGGTCCAGGTAACTCTGGAAGTCACGTGGCAGACGGCCTGTGGTAGAGCCATCCCACTGAACGGTGTCTCCCGCTTCAGTCCGGTATTCAAAAGTAAATCTCTGGACATTACGACGACGTTTTGGAGCCGCTACTTCCAGGTGGTCCAGATCATCCATTGAAATGCCACGCTCAGCCATGATTTGCTTAACGGCTTCAATGCTTTTCAGTTTGGCTTGACGCTCTTCGTCAATTTTATTGCGGGCTTCAACTTTCTCCTGCAGTACGTCCTGCATTCTGGAGATGATACGCTCAAGATCTTCAACATGAACATCTTTAAACAGAGAGCGGATCCGTGCTTTACTGCTCAGGCGGTGATGAATTTCTTCAAAAACGTTCATTCAAGGAACTCCCAATTCAGGCCAAATCGGTGGGGTATTAATGATTTTCAACGATGAAAGTGCCTATTTATACAGGAAGCTTTAAATTGATGGAAGCATTTAATGTGCTTTTATGACCTATTCAAATAGATTTAATAACATTTTATGAGTTGATAGGGGCGATTGTACAATAGATAAACAGTTTTGGGTCAATCAGACGTGCTAATGAATTGAATGGTTTTGACTTGATATTGCTTATTTCTTAAAGAACCAGATAGCTAGCTGTGCATTTGGCTCTTTAAGAGTATCGTTATCGATTAAATCTCAGGCTATGGACGTAATCCCCTTTTTTTGCATCGAACAGGAGGTGCATATCCCACTGCCATGACAGTGGGGTATGGGTTATCAATGGATAGGGTACAGGCAGGATTAGATTACTTTTTAATTCTTATTAGTTTTAAATATTAAAAAGAATCTTGTTTGTCTCTCATATCTTTTAGCGAGACTTTTCGGAATCTTTCTTATCTGGACATTGATAGCTTTTGCTGACCTTGTTATCAATGTTAACCGACTCCAGTTTGACATCAAATTGCCAGAGACGATGTACATGCCTGAGTAATTCTTCAGTGCTATTGTCCAACGGGCGTCCCTGATGCTGGTAATGTCTCAGGGTCAGGGTACGGTCGCCACGAACGTCGACGTCAAATACCTGGATATTGGGTTCTCGGTTCCCAAGGTTGTATTGGGCAGCCAGTGACTCCCTTACTTCTTTATATCCGGTGCTGTTATGAATCGCATCGACTTCCAGATAGGATTTGCTGTCGTCATCGAGAATCGAGAAGAGTCTGAGGTCTCTCATGACCTTGGGAGACAGGAATTGTAAAATAAAGCTTTCATCCTTGAAGTTCTGCATCGCAAAGTGCACGGTTTCCAGCCAGTCACTGCCGGCAATGTCCGGGAACCAGTGCTTGTCTTCATCGGTAGGATTTTCACAGATTCTGCGAATATCCTGGAACATACTAAAGCCCAGTGTGTAGGGGTTAATGCCGCTGTAGTGTGGGCTATCAAAAGGAGGCTGGTACACGACGCTGGAGTGAGAGTGCAGGAACTCCAGCATAAAGCCATCGGTGACTTTTCCTTCCTCATAAAGCTCATGGAGAAGATGGTAGTGCCAGAAGCAGGCCCAGCCTTCGTTCATGACCTGGGTTTGGCGTTGAGGGTAATAGTATTGGGACACTTTCCTGACGATTCGCAGCAGTTCACGCTGCCAGGTTTCCAGCAGTGGTGCATTTTTTTCCAGAAAGTAGAGAATGTTTTCTTCCGGGTCTTTGGGAAAGCGTTGAACTTTTTTCTCTTCTTTCTCTTCAGCTTTTGGAATGGTGCTCCAGATGTCGTTCAGGGTTCTCTGAATGTATTCTGCTCTTTCCTGCTGGCGCTCTTTTTCCTGTTCTGCTGATAGTGGTCTTGGGCGCTTATAGCGATTCACACCCTGATTCATAAGAGCATGGGCAGCGTCCAGAACATCTTCAACCGCTTCAACGCCATATTTTTCTTCGCACTCAGCAACATAACGTTTGGCAAACATCAGGTAGTCAATGATGGACTCGGCATCGGTCCAGGTCTGGAACAGATAGTTACTCTTGAAAAAAGAGTTATGACCATAACTGGCATGGGCCAGAACCAGAGCCTGCATGGTCATGGTGTTTTCTTCCATGAGATAAGCAATGCAGGGGTTGGAGTTGATCACAATTTCATAAGCCAGCCCCATGCGGCCACGCTGATAATTCTGCTGGGTATGGAGAAACTGTTTGCCAAAGCTCCAGTGGCTGTACATTAATGGCATACCTGTGGAAGAGTAGGCATCCATCATCTGTTCGGCACTGATGACCTCAATCTGATTCGGGTAAGTGTCCAGCCGGAACTTGTCAGCCAGACGTGCCAGCTCACGGTCGTATTCCTGAATGAGATCAAAAGTCCATTCTGAACCCGTGGAGATGGGTTGTTTCTCTTTAGCCGCTTTCCCCTTGCTCATGGCCGTCACCTCACTCATGACTGATTTATCGCTTATACGGTTTCTTTTTTCTCAAACAGGCGACGGAACACCGGATAAATGTCATTCGGTGTTTTGATTTGCTGCATGGCAAACTGATCGGCGAACTGTTCAGCTATGCTTTCGTATTCACGCCACAGGTTCTGGTGAGCCCGGTCGGTGATTTCGACGTAGGAAAAATATTGAACCTTTGACATGATCTGTTCAGTCAGAATTTTGGAGCAAACGCTGGAATCCCCTTCCCAGTTATCGCCATCGGAAGCCTGAGCAACATAAATGTTCCAGTCCACCGGATTGTAACGGTTATTGATAATGTCGCGGGTCATTTCCAGGGCACTGGACACAATGGTTCCGCCGGTTTCCCGGGAATAAAAGAAGTCATCCTCATCGACTTCCTTTGCGGCAGTGTGGTGCCGAATAAAGACGACTTCGATCTGTTTGTAATTACGTTGCAGGAACAGATAGAGCAGGATGAAAAAGCGCTTGGCCATGTCTTTGATTTCCTGTGTCATGGAGCCGGAGACATCCATGACACAAAACATCACAGCCTTGTTACTGGGGCTGGGAACTTTGATCAGGTTGTTGTACTTGAGATCAAAGTCATCAATAAAGGGCAGCTTTTTCAGCTTGCCATTGAGCTCTTTAATCTTCTCACGAAGTTCTTCAACCAATTGAGTATTGGTCTCCTCCGGACTGACTTCCAGCTCACGAAGCTGTCGCCTTAACGCTCTTACTTCTTTGCGGGCACCACCACCCAGGGCAATTCTTCGAGCATGAGCTGATCTCAGGGAGCGAACAATGTTCAAGCGATCAGGAGAACCTTCACTGGTGTAACCTGCGTGCTTCATTTTGAACTCAGTGGCATCCTGAAGCTGCTTTCGAACCAGGTTTGGCAGCTCAAGGTCGTCAAACATGTGATTCAGAAACTCTTCATGGTTGATCTGGAAGCTGAACTCATCCATACCTTCGCCAGAGTTACCGGCTTTGCCTCGACCTGAACCCTGGCCAGAACCACCGGATGGACGTTTGATTCTGTCGCCTGAAACAAACTCCTTATTACCGGGATGAACCTGTTTGTAGCGGCCACCCTGACCATGCTGAAAACGGGGTTCGGACAGATCCTTGGTGGGAATGGTGACCTGGCTGCCTGATTCCACATCCGTAATGGAGCGTTTGTTAACCGCTTCAGAAACCGCTTTTTTAATGTGCTTCCGGTATCTGTCCAGGAAACGCTGTCGATTGACAGTACTTTTGTTTTTCCCGTTCAGACGTCGATCAATAATAATGCTCATTCGCACGCTCCCTGTCTGTTATGACACAGAACATTTCATGATTTCTATGTCGCCAGTTTTGAACGGCCTGTTCAAAACCTTGTTATTCCAATACCTGTTTTTCCATGACTTTTTTGTTTACAGCTTTCTTCGCTCATGGCTGTTTTCGCTCATGTCTGTATTAGTTATCGGAATAGGGTGACATTTTGCCACCGTTTTTTGTTTATTTTGGCTCCGTAAGCCAGCTTCTGACATTCATCAGTCACTGTCGGAGCGATCTCGAAATCATTTTTTGATCACTTTTTCTGCCCGTCCACGGACGTTGACCGGAGATCTAAATGATCAAAGAATAATTCCATTAAACAGGGCCTGCGACAGCGTCGCAGGCCTGACATTTTACTGCGACTTTCTAACCCTGATATACCATTCAGCCAGCAGTCTCACCTGCTTCTCGGTATAGCCTCTTTCAACCATGCGTTTCACAAACTCGTTGTGTTTGCGCTGGTCTTCGTTACTGCTCTTGGCATTGAATGAAATGACAGGCAGAAGGTCTTCAGTATTTGAGAACATTTTCTTCTCGATCACGGTGCGCATTTTCTCGTAGCTGGACCAGCTTGGGTTTTTTCCCTGATTGTTGGCCCGGGCTCTGAGCACAAAGTTCACCACTTCATTACGGAAGTCTTTCGGATTAGCAATGCTGGCGGCCTTCTCAATCTTTTCCAGCTCTTCGTTGATTGAAGCTCGATCGAGTATGTCTCCGGTTTCCGGATCACGGTATTCCTGATCCTGAATCCAGAAGTCAGCGTAGGTGATGTAGCGGTCGAAGATATTTTGCCCGTACTCAGAGTATGACTCGAGGTAAGCAGTTTGAATTTCCTTGCCCAGGAACTCGATGTATTTCGGCGCCAGGAATTCCTTAACATAACGCAGATAGCGTTCATGGATTTCTTTCGGGAATTGCTGCTGTTCTATCTGCTGTTCCAGTACATAGAGCATGTGAACCGGGTTTGCTGCCACTTCGGTAGGGTCAAAGTTAAAGACTTTTGAGAGAATTTTGAAAGCAAAACGGGTTGAGAGTCCTTCCATGCCCTCGTCCACGCCAGCAGCATCTTTGTATTCCTGAAGCGGCTTGGCATTAGGGTCGGTGTCCTTCAAGCTTTCACCGTCATAGACTCGCATCTTCGAATAAACGTTGGAGTTTTCGGGTTCCTTGACTCGAGACAGAACCGAGAACTGGGCCAGCATCTTCAGCGTATCGGGTGCGCAGGGCGCTTCTCTCAGGGAGCTGCTGGAAAGCAGTTTCTCATAAATCAGAATCTCTTCTTTCACCCTTGTGCAATAGGGCACTTTGACAATGTTAACCCGGTCAATAAAGGCTTCGTTGGTTTTATTATTCTTGAAGGTTTGCCATTCTGATTCGTTGGAGTGAGCAAGGATGACACCGTTGAAAGGAATCGCGCCCATCCCTTCGGTACTGTTGTAATTACCTTCCTGAGTGGCAGTCAGCAGCGGGTGGAGGACTTTAATGGGGGCCTTGAACATCTCCACGAATTCCATCAGCCCCTGGTTGGCACGGCAGAGTGCGCCGGAGAAGCTGTAAGCATCCGGATCATCCTGCGAATACTCTTCCAGCTGACGGATATCCACCTTACCCACCAGGCTGGAAATATCCTGGTTGTTTTCATCACCGGGTTCGGTCTTGGCTATGGCTACCTGGTTAAGAATGCTGGGGTGGAGTTTGACAATCTTGAACTTGGTAATGTCACCACCAAACTCGTTAAGACGCTTCACTGCCCAGGGTGACATGATGCCACCCAGATAACGTTTAGGAATGCCGTATTCCTGAGTCAGAATGTCACCATCCTCTTCTGCATTGAACAGATTCAAGGGTGATTCAAAAACCGGTGAACCCTTGATGGCATAAAAAGGTTGCTTTTGCATCAGGGCTTTCAGTTTTTCCGCCAGAGAGGATTTACCGCCACCTACCGGACCCAGCAAATAAAGAATCTGTTTCTTTTCTTCCAGTCCCTGGGCCGCATGCTTGAAGTAGGAAACAATTTGTTCAATGGCTTCTTCCATGCCATAGAATTCTTCAAAGGCAGGATAACGCTTGATCAGTTTGTTGGAAAAAATACGACTGAGGCGAGAGTCCCGGGAGGTGTCTGTCATCTGTGGTTCGCCAATGGCCATCAGCATTCTTTCTGCTGCATTGGCATAGGCTCCGGGGTCATCTTTACAGAGGTCGAGGTACTCCTGAATGGTGAGCTCTTCCTGCTGCGTGGATTGGAATCGCTCCTGGTAGTGGTTAAATATATCCATATTGTGCCCTGCCCTGTCTGATGTTCGGATTCAACAGCCGTATCGGGAGGCGCCCCTTTTTTTCGACTGTCTCAAGATCAGTACATTGGCCACTCTTATGATTGAAGAGAGTCAGTATAGAAAGTGGCCCGGGCTGGCAGCCGTCCATTGGCTGACATCATGGAAAGCTCAACTAAAACCTGGAAGCCTGATCAGGAATTTTTTTATTCCCGGTCAGTCTCCTGTTCGTTGACTCAAACACAATGGCAGGAAAAGTCCAACCCATTAGATTTTATAATGTGGAGTTTTTAATCAATCTGCAATAGCTGTCGTCGGGTTTAGTACAGAAAATAGCGATTTTTTTTCTGCACTCAAAAAAATGCACTGAGCTTTTGTGGTTTGTGACAGTTTTGCCACCTTTGCATAAATTAAAATTATACGACTTAGTTCATGTAAAAGATTTGCAGCCAAATACTTCTGAATCAGGAGCTGATAACTGCCTTAATGGCACCGCACTTTGTAGTTAGGGAAATTTTCATTCATAGCTTCGCAGAGGGGCTATATTTCCTGTTCACCCAATTTTTCCGGGAAATTATTATGAAAAAGTCATTCAATCTCTTTCCGT
>NZ_JAHHPN010000289.1:0-2832 GCF_024606325.1 Endozoicomonas sp. ONNA1 | reverse complement strand
GCCGCTTCATCAGTCATCACGCAAACCCGGATGTATAAGCAACTCGAAGAACACTTTGGCTTCAAACCCGTACTTAAAAAACTTCTGATGAACCCACACTTTTTACAGCATATTCGGAAAGTGATACCCGTTGTCGGCGATATCAAACAAGCGCAGATCGATCCCGAAAAAGACGAAGAGTTTACTGCCAGAGTGATGACCGACATGACCAGACAGCTGCTTGAGTTATCCGGGAGCCTGGAGGAACTGCGGGCAAAACATGCCAGACCGGGCACCAGAACAGAAGCTGAAACAATAGCTGCGACCAAAGCTGTCGTTGCAACCATTGCCGCACATTTAAGCATTGAGGATTTTGATGACAATACAGATATTGACGATCAGCAAGAACGCCTGATTCAAAAACTGGAAACAATGAATGCTGAAGCGCAGAGTCTGCGTCAACAACTTAAGACTATGAGCATTCAACTCGATCAGGAAGATATTTACACCGATATTAGAAAAGGTGTCCTGGCTCAGGTTCTTGGTATTGATCCGAACGACAAGACCGCACTATCAGACCGCTCTGCCGTGGAGTCAGCTGTATATCACAAACTTATCAAGCTTAAATTTCTGGACACCTATGTGGATTACATAAGAACAGGCCACTCCGAAGTGATGCCTGAAGTCCTTGAGACATTGAGTGACGTGGAAAAAGCCCTTCAGATGAAAGCCCCTGATGAAAACGATGATGTGTACCTTCGTCGCCAAAGCATTTCTGAAGAGCTGCAGGAGTTCATCGCAAAAGCCAGACAACGGTCAGAGAAAAAGGCCCTTGACATACTGAAAGACATAGAAGGAATACTCGACATCAAAGTCAATGAAGAAGATGATAAAACAACAAGACTTATCAGGGTCCGAAGAATGTTTGACAGCGATGATCTCACAGATCATATGCTGGATAAGATAGATAACACCCTCTGGGCAGATGAAAACGCAGCTCTGGTCGGGAAAGGTCTTAAACTCGCCAGGCTTCTTGCGCATCTTCACTATAAAGTCGGAGGCCCTGACCCGGATAAGCAAGACAGAGAACAACAGACAGATCCGCTGGCAGAAGTAGAAGAAACACTCAACATCGCCTATGGAAAACGGAAGGACAGAGCAGCAAGACTTGCCATGGTTCTTAAAATAATGAACCACAATGACGCCGGAGAATACCTGCTGGGTGAGATAGAACAGGCCCTCTGGAAAGAAGACAGCAAAACGCTTGACGAGAGGGGTCTCAGACTCAGGAAGCTTGATGCGAGTCTTACTTATAAAGTCGAAGAACCGTACCACGATCAGCAGGTCAGAAAACGACAGACACGTTTGATTGCAGCCGTAGAGCACCAACTGAATATCCACCCTCTTGATTACGTTGCGGCTGTACAAAAAGTCAAGGCTTTCACAGCGAAACTGGCCAGTGATCTAATGATGAACTTTGACGAGGGTGCCAGCCTGTCTGACCGGAAGGATGCTTTAATAACCAGAATTCAGGCATTTCGGGATGAAGTCAACGAAGTCTATGAAGATGAAACAGTCAGGAGAGCGCGGAACAACGAGATAGCTCGTCAACTCAACATGGAAGACTATAAGGATGATGCCACTATAAACGACCAAAATAGTCGAATTAAAGCAAAACTCCAACAGCTGGACGAGGAAGTTATCAACACGATTCAGTCAGACGTTAATACGCGTATCACGGTCATTGAGAACGAGCTTGACAGGCATATGACACGCCTGGGGCCCAAGCCCCGATACGTCCTTGATCGTGAGGCAACCACAGCCAGACAAGCATTAGAAAAAGCTGAAAGTGAGTTGGTGACTGCTTATCGAAAGAATCGGGAACAGCCACGTCTGGAAGCAGCAATTGAAGCCAGGAAAGCAGACATTGAGAGAATGAAGTATGTCCTGAAGGCTGCCGAGCAAGCCGTCGAAAATGATGACGGTCCCTTCCAGTACACGCCGAGACAGGTAAAAGTTCTGACCGATATGCATGACTTCATCTATCAGCACGCTCTCAAGAAGCAGGCTCTGGAAGCTGCAATGGGTCTGGCAGCATCTGCAGCGAAAAGCGGTAAGGTCCCC
The DNA here is from genome assembly GCF_024606325.1 of Endozoicomonas sp. ONNA1. Classification (NCBI taxonomy): domain Bacteria; kingdom Pseudomonadati; phylum Pseudomonadota; class Gammaproteobacteria; order Oceanospirillales; family Endozoicomonadaceae; genus Endozoicomonas; species Endozoicomonas sp. ONNA1. The sequence goes on along the minus strand of NZ_JAHHPN010000289.1, from coordinate 729 downwards.
CCCCTCCTTTCGACTTTCGATTTTGACGATGAATTTGCGCCCATTCGCCTGCAGGCAGCGGTCGGAAAAGATCTGACATTTCATCAGGCCAGTCGGATTGCAAGAGTCTTCAGGAACCTGATGAGGAGTTTCCCTCCCCACTCTTCCGAGCTTGTAGATGATCAGCCTCAGAGTATCCTGGAAGAGGTCCAGATTCTGGTGCAGAGAGTCAGAAATGAGATGGGTAAAGGGGCACTTCAATACGACGAAGTCATTAACGGCATGGGCAAAATAGCCATTCACTTCGTCAAGTATGAAGAAGATGACCTGAAAAGCTTCCTGGAATACCTGGCTACCCGTTCTGCCAGTGGTAACAAGATAATAGCTCTTCTGCATGAAGGTCTGATCAGCAAGGTTGAACTTGAGAATTACATAAAGGCCGTCAGAGGTGTTGATGGTTATCAGACAGTGGCTGAGTTTGAACACTTCCTTGGTTATATACACGGTGTCAAGGTGCCAGAGTTCAGGAAGGTTGTCCAGATGCTGTCCGATGAGGGTGCTGAGCAATTCATGCGCATTGCTTTTGCTCCTGTGACTGTGACCGCAACTGGCCCGGCGGGTATGAAAGAGTCTGTTGCCGGCATGAAAGAGTTCGCAGCAGCTATCATCGCCAACTACGTGCTTGATGATATTGCCTTTGAAAATGGCCGCAGGACGGCAGCATTTCTGGCCAACGTTCAGGATACCCTG
>NZ_JAHHPN010000288.1:0-3321 GCF_024606325.1 Endozoicomonas sp. ONNA1 | reverse complement strand
GAATGCATGACTATTTCAGTAGGCTTTCGGGCTCCCAGCCATCGCGAGATTCTGATGCAATTTACTGACTTTATCGCCGACCGGTTACCAGAGAGCCTTCGCTATTCAGACCCCGACCAGACTTTGCCCGAGCAAAAAGGCGAGATTGATGAAAAAGCCCTGGATCGTCTGCAGAAAATTCTGAAAATGCATATTGAAGATCGCTCAAAGCTGGCAGAATGGTTTGGAGAGATGATGACCCAACCCAAACATGAGCAGCCATTGGAAGAACACTGGCAAAGTTGGGAAGCGCTTAAGGAAGAGGCTGAAGGGATTGATCTGGTGCTCAATGAGGGCTCAAGGCTCGCTTTCAGGCAAGAGAAAAATTACCTGACACTGTTTGCTGATGGTGAGGCCTACGAATGCCAGTCTGCAGACGCAGCGAATCTGGCTCAACAGATGTGTCAGCACTCGCAACTGGCATCCGATCAATGGCACTTTGTCGTGGACAATGAAGCTCGTGAGTTGCTACTCCGCTTGATTAACGCGGGCTGTATCTACCCGCTCTTTGAGGCAGAGACAGAGGACTGATGAATAATATTCTGTTATTGGTCGAACGCTTAAACCAAAAATAACAACCAACCAGCGTGGCAAATGATAGCCTTAGCGCTTTCATTTGCCACTTTTCACCTTCAGAAAAGTTAAAACTGATATCTCTGGTAAGAACATCTCTTCGGGTGCTGTAGTTCTGCTTCTTTTACAGATTAACCCGTCATTTTTGGCTTTAAAGCTTTACTGACCAAACGGCCGCACGTAAGGCTTGATTATAACTATTCTGGTGAAGTTGTTTTTAACAAATACAGGTAAAGCTATGGCCTTACAATGTGACTTTAAGGTGCTTTTATTTTCAGTCTTTTTTTTGTTTTGTCAGCAGGGGATGGCAAACGACACCTATGATCTTGAAGAATTTCGCCAGTATTATAAAAAAATCTGGGACCCTTCCCCAAAAAGAAGGCAAAAGGGCTCGGGTGATTCCATCATGAACCCGTTTAAAATTATTCGTATTGGCTTTTTCGGGCTGAATTTAGCGGCTGATGATGTATCCGGAGATGACCGACTGGAAATCTACAATAACTTCTTGCTTGATGAGCAAAATTTTGAATATCTTTCAAACTTTTACTTTTACTACGTGAACATAGGGAGCCCTCAATATCGGCATGCGCGCATTCAGAAAATACTGAGACTGATATTTCGTATATTCACTATGAATGTGACCATGGAAAATAGCCCGGCAGGTAAACAGAAAATAAACGCAATGGCCAGAAGCCTCTTTGATAAGTTGTTTTTTTCTCCAGCCATCGATGCTGAAATTAACCCTTATTACACTATTTTCAATTCACATTCAGAGAAAAATCTGCCTGATTATGCCACTGTTCATAACGGTTTAGTCCTGATGTTTTTTGCTTTTCTTGGTCCTCATGTTCTTTCCACCAATGCCTTTTATGATCACTTTTCTGTGCTGCTCAATCGCTTTACCCGAAAAAGCTACCATGAAGCATTATCCAATTCACTGCTGTCTGGCAATACCAGCGATTATCAATCTCCGAAAAGATTTGCCAATCGGCTCAAAGAAGCAAACCTGGACACTGAAACAGCTCTTCTCATCGGTTTACATGCAATGGCAAGCGCTTCTCACCACCACATGGCTACAGGAATGGCGTGGCCAGAGACACTGGAAGAACTGTTACAAAGATTTTTGCCCTATGAGCTTCTGTGCAGTAGCTACGAAAATATGAATAGCCTTTGCCAGAGAGAATCACGTTCCAGGCCTGAGGTCATGTTTAGCTACGAAGGTATGCGAGATTTTACATACAATATTCTGGGTATTGATCCCACACCCCCGGCTGAATTAGATGAAGAAGCATGTTCACAGTCAGGAGTCTACCGCAATCTATCGGACCCTTCTCCACAGAATTCCAGTTCTCCCCGGGATACCGCTTCTGACTGGAGTTTAGACAGTGAAGATTCCGACGAGGAAATAGCACAGAAATCAGGAGCAGTTGGAGGTGCCACCAGAGAGAGCCAGGAATGTTTGATTTGTTCAGGACCACTGGAAGATAAAACTATATTCATAAGCTGCAGGCACCTTGGTTATTGTGAGGTCTGTATTGAGAACATTTTAAAGGAATAGATAGAAGGGAAGCTCTGCTTCTCCTTTATACTTCCAGCGGTTCTGAGATCCTTCCCAGCCAGATACTGATATTGTGCTTCTTTGACAAATTGACCCGCCATTTTATTGCCTTAAAGCTTTACTGACCAAAAAGTCTCACGAAAGGTTTGTTGATGAACAAGAGTGAAAGCAAACAATCAATCATTCATCAACAGTTTAATGATGTTCACCCTGCGATCAGAACCGGTGGTAACCAGATGGCTGACGTCGTTGCTGAAGTTGGCTGATATGACCGAACCCCAATGATAAACAGTGGCTTTTTCTACCCATGATCCATCAGTTTCCTGGCCAATAATTTTCGCCGTGTTATCTAAACTGGCAGTCAACACATGGCGGCTATCGGCACTGAAGGTGGCTGAGCTGACCGAACTATTATGACGAATTTCGAATTTTTTTTCCCACAATCCATCATCATGATGGTCATAAATTATAACTCTGCAATCGTGAGTGGCCGTAACCATATGACGGCTATCAGCGCTGAAGGTGAAATTGGCGTGGGCATCGCCACCGTTGTGCAAAGTGGCTTTTTCTTCCCATAATCCACCCGCACCCGCCTTATGGCCACAGATTTTCGCCACGCCATCTCCACGGGTGATCACAAGATGGCAGCCATCGGGGCTGAAAGAGGCTGTTTTGACCACACGACTATTGATAATAGTGAGTTTTTCTTTCCATGTACCATCGTCCTCATAGCCGTGGATTTTCACAGTGTAATTGCCATTGACGGTAACCAGATGGTGTCCATCGGGGCTCATGGCGGCTATATCGACACCTTCTTCATGGTAAATGGTGGCTTGTTCTTCCCATGTTCCGTCTTCCTCCTGGCCGTAGATTTTCGCAGTGCCATCGTAACTGGCGGTCAGCACATGGCGACTATCGTCGCTTAAAGTAGCTGAGATAACATTGTCATCATGAGTAATTCTGGCTTTTTCTATCCATAATCCATCGGACTCCAGACTATAGATCTTCACTGTGTGATCGTCGCTGGCAGTCACCACATGGTGTCCATCGGCGCTGAAGGAGGCTGAATTAATATCGTTACCATGGGCAATGATGGCTTTCTCTTCCCATAATCCATCGTCATCATGACCATAGATTTTTGCTATGTAGTC
>NZ_JAHHPN010000287.1:0-22936 GCF_024606325.1 Endozoicomonas sp. ONNA1 | reverse complement strand
TAAGCCGGCGCCAGCCGGCCAGCGCTTTTTCTTCTGCCATTCGGGTAACATAGGCTTCTGGAGCTTCACTCGAGAACGGGGTCTCATCAACCCCGGAATGAATCTGATGAAAGGCAATACCGATCTGTCGGAGAAGTTCCTTCCTGCGCGGTGACTGGGAAGCGAGATAGATCATGATAATCAGGTAACTCTGAAGTTTCTCCTCAGTGCCCCTAAAACAGCAGACACCCAGGGCCAAAATGCGGCGCTGGTCAGTGCCGGTGCCAGATACCAGAGTGTCGGCGGCGTTCTCCCCAGGGCACTGCGAATCCACAAATTCAGCAGTTGATAAAAACCGACGATCACAAACACCATAAAGGCCTGCTGCCACCAGGGGAACATTCTCAAACGACGATGCAGACTCAGTACGATAACGGCCACCAACAACAACCCCATTGAACTCTGACCAAAGGTTGTTCCTACCACAACATCCATCAACAAGCCGGTCAAGAAGGCAAAAAACAACCCAAAACGCTCCGGCAGTGCCAAAACCCAATAAAGAACCACCATAACTACCCAGGATGGCCTGGCAATGGAGATCCATGCTGGCAGAGGTAAAACACTCAGCAGGAAAGCAACCAGCAGGGTAAACCAGACAATCCAATGAGCATTGGCTTTTTGAATACTCATAGACCCTCCTTTTTGTTCGCCTCTGGTGCCAATTCCGATGCTACTTCTTCATTGGAACGGAAGACCAGCAGAACGAACCGGGTTCTGTTGACTTCGGCCATCAGCTGAACCTCAATCTTGGCGAACGCCTCTCCCGGTGTACGCACTATTTTCCTGACTTTTCCCAGAGGGTAGCCCACCGGATAAATCTGTCCCAGACCCGAACTGGTCAAAAGGTCTCCCTCTTTAATATCCACTGTATCGGATATGTGAACCAGCTCCACAGAATCCTTACTGCCCGTGCCAACGGCAATGGCACGATAGCCACTGCGATTGACCTGGACAGGAACCCTGCTGGCGGTATCTGTGACCAGCATTACGCGGCTACTGACCAGACTAACGTCAATTACCTGCCCCATAACCCCATGAGCATCAACAATGGCCTGACCTTTAAATACTCCATCGGTAGACCCTTTATTGATTGTCACGATATGTTCATAGGGGTCTGGATCAACACCAATGATTTCTGCCACCAGAACCTGCTCATCCACCAGCTCGGATGAATTCAGCAATTCCTTCAGGCGAAGGTTCTGAGCAGTCAGTGATGCCAGCTTCTGAACTTTTTGTTCAAGAATCAGGTTACGGGCTTTCAGCCGGGTATTTTCTTCAAGCAGCTCACTTCGGGAAGTTACCAATTCATCGGCCGTGCTAAAAGCTCTGGAGGGCAAATCGGAGATCCACTGCAGAGGGGTAACCGCCATTGTTAGCCAGGAGCGAACAGCAGAGAGATAATGAGAACGGTGGTCAACAAACAGCAACGCGATGGAAATAATCAGCAAAAAAACAAAGCGCGTCGCCAAAGACTGTTGCTGGCTAAATATAGGTTTAATGGCTGGCTCCTGTGATATGCAAGGAGAACTCAATCTATTAATGTTACAAAAATACAGGCTTCACACATAACAACAGGCCAGACGATAACCGTTTGGCCTGTTGTTTGGCTGGAACAACGCCCCACTCATGATCAGTCTGTAGACAGTAAATCCATGCAATGCTTGTCCATCATTTCCAGAGCTCGACCACCACCTCGGGCAACACAGGTCAGTGGGTCTTCAGCCACCAGAACTGGCAAACCGGTCTCTTCACTGATCAGTTTGTCCAGGTCACGCAACAGGGCACCACCACCAGTCAGCACCAGACCTCGCTCGGCAATGTCGGAAGCCAGTTCCGGTGGAGACTGTTCCAACGCACTTTTAACCGCTTGAACAATCGCACTCAGGGATTCCTGCAGGGCATCCAGAATCTCATTGCTGTTCAGGGTAAAGCTACGCGGAATACCTTCAGCAAGATTACGACCACGGACGTCAATTTCCATCAGCTCATCGCTGGGGTAGGCAATCGCAATCTCCTGTTTGATGCGCTCAGCGGTTGAGTCACCAATAAGGCTACCATAGTTTCGGCGAACGTAGGTTACGATCGCATCATCAAAACGGTCTCCGCCCACTCTCACAGATTCGGAATAGACAACACCGCTCAGAGAGATAATGGCGATCTCGGTGGTACCACCGCCAATATCGACCACCATGGAACCACTAGCCTCCTCTACTGGCAAACCGGCTCCAATAGCCGCTGCCATAGGCTCTTCAATCAGATAAACTTCGCGGGCACCAGCGCCCAGAACGGACTCACGAATGGCTCTGCGTTCCACTTTGGTGGACTTGCAGGGAACACAGACCAGCACTCGAGGACTGGGCTGAATAAAACTGTTCTCATGCACTTTATTAATAAAATGCTGAAGCATACGCTCGCAGACATCAAAGTCTGCAATCACACCATCTTTCATGGGCCGGATAGCGGTGATATTGCCCGGAGTTCTTCCCAACATGCGCTTGGCGTCAGCACCAACTGCTACTACGCTCTTCTGTGTTCCCCAGTTTCGAATGGCCACAACCGATGGCTCATTCAGGACTATTCCCTTTTCGCGGACATAGACCAATGTGTTAGCCGTTCCCAAGTCGATCGATAAATCGCTGGAGAACAGACCCCGTAACCTTTTCAGCATTTTCTGTATTACCTTGATTCAAGGCTTTCTTTAAATGCCGCAAACTCTATCAATGCACAGTACTCAGAGCAAGCGACAATTCCACAATCTCTATGGTCCAACACGAGCTATTCAGGGCCAAAATGGAGGATTGCCACATGGCCATTCACCACAGACCATAGGATAACCTAATGCAGTTAGCTTGCGTTCTCAATGGCCGCCATTCATAATTTTGAAATATTATGAAAAATCTTAAGCTTCCGTTTCACTTTTTTTGAACGATCTTAGCTAATCTGGTGTCTCGTTGAAAAATGAGACACTATTCGCATCTCTCATATAAAGCCCGAAACTTAACGCCCTCTTATTGGGTTATTTTGAGAATTTTAATAATCCTTACCCGATACTAACAAACCTTTACTCTGCCTATTCATGCAAACCAGATGAACGGGCGTAAAGTACCCCTCGTTATGAACAGAATCTAAACGGGAGGCCGTTATGGATTTTAAAGGTTTATTTAATCAAGTTCTCAGCTCAGGTTCTTCCCTGATCAGTGAAGGTAAAAGCAAACTGGGGGAAGGACTGAGCACCTCTTCATCAGACAGCGATGGCAGCTCCATATTTTCTGGTCTGGGAAAAGGCGCTTTGACTGGCGGTGCGTTGTCTTTATTCCTTGACTCCAAAAAAGGCAGCACCATGGCAGGCAGAGCAGCCGAAGCGGGTGGTGTGGCAGCTCTGGGAGCATTAGCTCTGAAAACCTACAAGGGCTGGGCCAATCAGTCTGAAGGTGACCAACAAGACTCCAGCGATATGGAACTGATGCCGGAAAATGAGGAGAGACAAAGTCAAGTGATTCTCAAGGCCATGATTGCGGCTGCCAAAGCCGATGGCCACGTGGATGACGCCGAAAGGGAAAGAATTCATAAAGCCTTCGAGTCAATGGGAACCACTTCAGAACTGAATCAATTTGTGCAACAGGAACTGGAAAAACCTCTTGATCCGGTAGAAGTTGCCAATGAAGTGTTCAGCCCTGAAGAAGCCTCTGAGGTCTACCTTGCCTCTCTTCTCGTAGTAGATGAACAAAACACCATGGAAAAAACCTACCTTGAAGAGTTGGGGAGACAGCTGAAACTGGAACCTGGATTAGTTGAGAAACTCGAAGCCCAAGCCCATGTGCAAGCAGCTTGACTCCCTTGAGGAACCACAAAGCGTTGTTATCTTTGTGGTTCCGACCCAAACCTGCTCTTGAAACCCTATCTACAAGAATTAATCTTGACTACACCTTGAGATTCCCCTTCATACCCCATACATTTAGCCTTTATTTCTCACGTCCAGCGCTCTGCTTGCCTCACAAAAGCAGGGAAAGCTGGTTATGACCGCTTCTAAAGCCCGAATTCGGAGATAACCATGGCCGTTGATGCCTCTGAAATTCAGAAGGTTGCCAATTTGGCACGATTATCCATAGATGAAAGCCAGTTAGAGACGACTGCCGATACCATCAATCGCATTCTCGAACTGGTTGACCAGATGCAGATGGTTAAAACCGATCACGTGGAACCCTTAGCTCACCCATTGGATGCCACCCAGCGCCTGCGCAAAGACGTGGTGTCTGAAGAGAATAATCGCGAGCAGCTGCAGAGCTGTGCGCCGGTCGTTGAAGACGGACTGTTCCTGGTTCCAAAAGTGATTGAGTGAGCTGACTTGATGCCAAGCAGCAGCCTCAACCCCTTACCCTGATTTAAAGCGATTACCCAGAATCATGTACGACAAATCACTCTCAGAACAAAGCCGGGCCCTGGCCAACGGCGAACTGTCCAGTCTTGAGCTGACCCAGCTCTACCTTGACCGAATCAAAAAGCTAGACGGCAACTACAACAGCTACATAACAGTGACCGAAGATCTGGCACTGGAACAAGCCAAGGCTGCCGACGAACGTCGTGCAACAGGCGATGCCTCGGCGCTGACCGGTATTCCTCTGGCCCACAAGGATCTATTTTGTACAGAAGGTGTTAAAACGACTTGCGGCTCCAAAATTCTGGACAACTTTATAGCACCTTATGAATCAACGGTTACCCATAAACTCAAGGAAGCCGGTTCTGTCATGCTGGGTAAAACCAACATGGACGAGTTCGCCATGGGTTCCTCCAACGAAAACAGCTACTATGGTGCTGTGAAAAACCCTTGGGATACCCAGGCCATTCCCGGCGGCTCCTCCGGCGGTTCTGCAGTCTGTGTTGCAGCCAGACTGGCAGCCGGCGCTACGGGCACTGACACTGGCGGCTCTATCCGTCAGCCAGCATCTCATTGTGGTATCACGGGTCTTAAGCCTACCTACGGTCGTGTATCCCGTTACGGCATGATTGCTTATGCATCCAGTCTTGATCAGGCAGGTCCAATGACCCGGACTGCCGAAGATGCCGCCCTGATGCTGAATGTAATGGCCGGCTTTGATCACCGTGATTCCACTTGTCTGGATCGTGAAGTACCCGATTACACAGCTCATTTGAATGATTCCCTGGAAGGCCTGACGATTGGTTTACCAAAAGAATATTTTTCAACGGGCCTCGATTCTGAAGTTGAACAACGTGTGCGTGACGCCGTTGCCGAGTATGAAAAGCTGGGTGCGAGGGTCAAAGAAGTCAGCCTGCCTAACCTGGAGCTATCCATTCCTTCTTATTACGTGATTGCTCCGGCTGAAGCTTCCTCAAACCTGTCTCGCTTCGACGGTGCCCGTTTTGGTCACCGATGTGAAAACCCTGAAGACCTGATGGATATGTACAAACGCAGCCGCAGTGAAGGTTTTGGTGAAGAAGTCAAACGTCGTATTTTGGTGGGTACTTACGCGCTGTCTGCAGGTTACTACGATGCCTACTACAAGAAAGCCCAAAAGATTCGTCGCCTGATCCGTGATGACTTTATGAATGCTTTTGAACAGTGTGACATCATCATGGGTCCTAACGCTCCGACTTCTGCCTTCAACATTGGCGAGAAGAGCGACGATCCTATTGCCATGTATCTGTCCGATATTTACACCCTGTCTGTTAATCTTGCGGGCCTGCCCGGCATGTCGGTTCCAGCCGGAATGGCCAACGGCCGTCCAGTCGGTTTGCAGATGATTGGCCGTCACTTTGATGAGTCCCGACTGCTGAACGCCGCCCACCGTTTCCAGCAAGCTACCGACTTTCATAAACAGCTCCCGATTAATAGTTAACAGTACTCAGTAGATTGTGCTTCAGGTTTACCTCCTGAGACACAGTTTGCAGCGGATTAAATTTCGAGGATTTGAAAAGTGTCTCAAACAACTCCGAGCCAACTGAAAACTGATAACTGGCCACTGTCAACGGATCAATGGGAAACCGTTATCGGGCTGGAAATTCACGTTCAGCTTGCCACGAAAACCAAGATTTTCTCCGGCGCTTCTACCGCTTTCGGTGCCGAACCCAACACTCAGGCCTGTGCTGTCGATCTGGGTCTGCCCGGTGTTTTGCCGGTAGTGAACGAAGAAGCCATCAACATGGCCATCAAATTTGGTCTGGGCATTGATGCCGAGATCAACAAAGTTAATGTTTTCGAACGTAAGAACTACTTCTATCCCGATCTGCCAAAAGGCTACCAGACAACTCAGTTGGAGAAGCCCATTGTCGGTGCAGGTCACGTTGAGATTACTCTGAAAGATGGCTCGACCAAAACAGTTCGCATTCATCACGCCCATCTGGAAGAAGATGCAGGCAAGAGTCTGCATGAAGATTACCACGGCATGTCCGGCATCGACCTGAACCGTGCTGGCACACCTCTGATTGAGATTGTAACAGAACCCGACATGCGTAACGCAGAAGAAGCCGTGGCCTTCGCCAAAAAACTGCACTCCATCGTAACCACCCTGGGCATCTGCGATGGTGAAATGTCACAGGGCTCCATGCGCTTTGATGTAAACGTCTCTGTACGTCCAAAGGGCCAGAAAGAACTCGGTACCCGCACTGAAACAAAGAACCTGAACTCCTTCAAATTCATGGAAGCAGCAATCCTGAAAGAAGTGGAACGTCAGATCGACCTGATAGAAGACGGTGGTGACGTCATTCAGGAAACCCGTCTCTACAACGGCGACACCGATGAAGCCCGCTCCATGCGCAGCAAGGAAGAAGCCAACGATTACCGTTACTTCCCCTGCCCCGACCTGCTGCCAGTTCTGATCGAAGACAGCCGTCTGGAAAAGCTCCGTGCTGAAATGCCAGAAATGCCAGATGCTAAAAAAGCCCGCTTTGTCAGTGACTTGGGGCTGAGTGAAGTGGATGCTGAAATTCTGTCAGGCGATCAGGCGACAGCTGCTTTCTTCGAAACTGCTGCGAACATCAGTGGCGATGCCAGACTGGCTTCCAACTGGGTTCTGGGCGAAGTATCCAAGTCCCTGAACGCCAACAGCATTGGCATTTCAGAGAGCCCGGTCACCGCTGACATGCTGGCAGGCCTGATTACCCGCATCAAAGACAACACTATCACTGGCAAGGTCGCCAAGCAGGTCTTTGAGGCCCTGTGGAAAGGCGACGGTAAAAATGCAGATGAAATCATTGAGAAACAAGATCTCAGGAAAGTAACTGACACCGATGCCATTGAATCTATGATCGACGAAGTGCTTGTTGCCAATGCCCAACAAGTCGAAAACTATCGCGCTGCGCCTCCTGAAAAGCGTAGCAAGATGATCGGCTTCTTTGTCGGTCAGGCCATGAGGGCCTCAAAAGGCAAGGCTGACCCGGGTATGGTTAACCAAATGCTCAAGGAGAAGCTGGACGCCTGATAGCCGAATAAAAACCCAAAGAATACCAGCTACCTCGCCCAGGGGGCGGGGGATATTACATTCAAAGACTTAATAATGAGTGAAGTACAAAATACCCTCAACGGGATAATGATCAGACATCACACCTAATCGGCTTCGTGATTGATTGGCCTGGAGAATTGTCATGTAACCACTCACTGGACAGACATGTCTCTTGTCGCAAAGAATATTATCCAGGGTACCCCGGTAAGGGCCCTTCCCCTTGGCCATTTCATTTTCATAGATGTCAAAGGAATACGGTAGAGAGGTCTTGACAAAATCGGCTGCCTGACGACTGACCAGAGTTTCCAGCAGAATTTGAAAATATTCATCCCCTACGGCTTCTCCGTCCTGTCTGCCTGCATCAGAATTGAAGTCTCCCATGTAAATAACCGCTTCATGGCTGGGTATATTCAATTGATTCTTCACTTTCCCAAGATAATCATAATGCTTGACCAGACCTTTGTATTCATTGTCGGCATTATTTTGCACCGTTTGCAAATGGAGACCGAACACATGTAGATTCCCACTACGGGTAGGCACTTTGATATACCAGGCACCGACGGCACACCAGCCCTGATTACCTGCCGGCATAGGAAAGACAAATTCACGCATCTCCAGAATCGGCGCCTTGCTGTAAACCATGACCCCGCCATTGAATAGCCTGCCATACAGCAGCCATTTCCATCCTTCACCCAAAACAGGCGTCATATAATACCCCGCCTCTCTCATGCCCTTATTGACAACATCTCTAAGATACTGATCACCCATTTCCTGAAGTACGACAATGTGATAATCCCTCTTGACCATGTACTGGGTGATTTCTTCAGCCCTGATTTCCGGGTCGTTCATGTCTTGACCACCAAACCACCACATCAAGAACTCGAAAAAGTCATAGGATGTCATCAGGTTCACATTCCAGGTCAATAGTTTAAGAGGCGAACACTGATCAAAGGCATTCAAGGGACAGGTCGTAGGAGGGTTGGTGTATACGGGAATAGGCTCCGTACTTTGTCGTTTTCCAGAAGCACCCGGCAAGGGCGAATCTGCAGCTGCAAAGATACTCACCCCAACAAGGATAGCCAGAAGGGAACTGAACTCTTTCATCAAGCTTGCTCACTGACTGGGAAATCAAATGTACAGGATAGAAGCTATCGGAAAAGACATAGAAGAAAATCGGGGAATACAGATACAGCATTGTAAAAATGGAACTATATGAAAGAGATTAATCCACTCACTCTTTGCTGTTTTTAGCACTCTTCATATCAGTAGCCTGCTTGAAGAATTCAGTGAAACCGTCCTGAATACTCTGAAGCTCTTCATAGATAAATGATTGATTTCTTCCACGATAACCCTCCGTTTTGATCAGCTCTTCCAGATCATCAAAACGTGCCTGCAGATCAATACTGTCACTGATCAGCCTTTTCGCTTGGGCATCTCTTTCCTTACAACCTTCCCAGAACGTCTCACAGAATAGGTTGGTAGATTTAACACTGCTATGAAGCTGCTTCAACTCATTCACATCTTCCTGTTTCGCAGCAACTGCCGGCTGCTCAGGCCACACCCATCCACACATCCAGCTGCCAACCATTCTGGCAGTTTCCTTCATTTTGGGAACTGCGTATTTGCCAACGACGACTGCCAACATCAGTGTCCCACCTATCGAAGCGGTATTTTTGACTACTGGATGGCAGCCTGCTGCATAGAGTGTCGCATAGCCACAGTCGTGAGCCAGAAGGGAAGGCGTGAAATATTGAATATAATGTCCGGGATAACCGGTTTTTGAAAAAACTTCCTGAGCAAAATCAATACAATTAAACCCAATCAATTTATATAAACAACTTTCCTCTTTTTTTTCGCAAGCATCGGTGTATTGCGAGATGTATTTCTCCACCTCCAAAGCCTCTTTCCGGGAAATGAAGAAAGTGACTTTAGGGATATGATCAATACCTTTAAGGTCTTTATAGCTCTCGACTTCATCCAACACGTGCACAGAGTCTTCATAAGAATACAATCCACGAAAAATCTCACTAGATCCATTAACCGATAAGATAGCTCTCTCGGACACACTGCTGGCTGGCTTAACCTCTTGAAAAAGTAAAGAAGTATATGCAGAGTGCTTTTCCAGCTCATCAGACTCTTCTTGCATCTCCAATGGTGAAACTTCTTGTTCAATGGTCACATGAGGCCTGTATGGATAGAGACCACGGGCAATGTTGACGCCTCTTTCTTTGTTTTCAAGCCTGACAAAACTATGGCCATAGTCGAGGTAAACAGTCAGTTTACAGGGAAGGTCTTCCTCCCTTGTCACATTGCGAGTATTGAAAGCTGCCGAACTACCTGATGCGCCCCTTGAATGAGGCGCATTGCCTGTATCCATTGGCCTGGGAGGTTGACCGTCTGTGTGAGATTTATTACGCCCGGCGTTCATGCCCGCACTCCTTACCTACAAAATTACTTCCTAAGTATAATCAAGGCGTTACAGGCTCTGACCATTCATCGACAAGATGACCTTACTCACGATTAGCTGCACTGAGGAAGATTTACTTGCCATGCTCACCTCTAAAAGATCCCCGTCACTGGCATAACAAGGGCATAAGCTTTTCAATTTACTTGACCAACGTCTTTTAAAATAAGATTCAAACCAAATAAAAAATAAATATTTATAACTAAATTTGTAAAAAAATCCTGTTTCAGAGTATCATGCCGGCCGATTTTCTGGGAAATTAGTCCAGCTTATCTTTTTGTCAGGGCCATTTGCCTGACTTATCCGTCGCACTTATTCGCTAAAAGACCACAACCACAACCATTTAACGAATGAGTGTTACTTATGGTCAGGCTGTCAAAACTAAAAGTAAAGACGCTGGCTAAAACCTACTAAAACTGTTTGGAGCGGAAGTATGTCGTACCAGTCCGAAACTCTCCCAACAGGTGATGCAAATAACAGCAACAATAATCGCACCGCCTTTGACCGTTTCCTCGCTACTGTAGAGTGGCTGGGTAACCTGTTACCCCATCCAATCACCCTGTTTGCCCTGTTTGCTGTTGGTATTGTTATCATCAGTGGTATCGCCTCATGGGCAGGTCTGAGTGTTGTTGACCCCCGTCCGGAAGGCGTTGCAGGCCGTGCAGCAGATGGCATGATTCATGTCGTTAACCTGCTGACAGGTGATGGTCTGCGAATGATTGTGACCAAGCTGGTCACCAATTTCACCGGCTTTGCGCCTCTGGGCACCGTGCTGGTAGCGCTCATGGGCGTGGCTATCGCAGAACACTCCGGATTGCTCAGTGCACTGGTTCGCTCACTGGTGATGAAGGCATCCCGTAACACCGTAACCATGATCGTTGTGTTTGCCGGTATTCTGTCCAATACTGCTTCTGAGCTGGGCTACGTGGTTGTTATTCCTCTGGCGGCGATGATCTTCCACTCGCTGGGAAGACACCCTCTGGCCGGTCTGGCTGCCGCTTTTGCCGGTGTTTCCGGTGGCTATAGCGCCAACCTGCTGCTGGGTACCGTTGACCCACTGCTGTCCGGCATCACTGAAACTGCCGCCAGAATGATTGACCCGGCTTATGTCGTAGGTCCTGAAGCTAACTGGTACTTCATGTCTGTCAGTGTCTTCCTGATCACCTTCGTGGGTACCTGGGTCACTAATAAGATCATTGAGCCTCGTTTGGGCCAGTATAACGAATCGGAAGCTTCTGTTGATCTTTCTGAAGACAAAATGGAAGAAGTCACTGACCTTGAGAGGCGCGGCCTGAAACGGGCCGGACTGGCATTGCTGGTCTTGGTGGGTGTGATGGCTCTGACCATTGTTCCAGAGTGGGGCGTACTCAGACACCCTGAAACAGGTGCTGTTGCAGGCTCTCCATTCCTGAAGGGCATTGTTGCCATGATTCTGATCTTCTTTGCGATTCCTGGCTTTGTCTACGGTAAAACAGTAGGCACCGTCAAGAATGACAGAGACGTGATCGACTGCATGTCCAAGAGCATGAGCACCATGGGCATGTACATTGTCCTGGTATTCTTTGCTGCTCAGTTTGTCGCTTTCTTCGGCATGACCAACCTGGGAACCATCTTTGCGGTGCTGGGTGCCGAGTTCCTCCAGAACATCGGCCTGACCGGACCACTGCTGTTCGTCGTCTTCATTCTGATGTGTGGTTTTGTGAACCTGATGATTGGCTCCGCTTCTGCCCAGTGGGCCGTTACTGCACCCATCTTTGTGCCAATGTTGATGCTGGTGGGCTACGCTCCTGAAGTCATTCAAGCCGCATACCGTATCGGTGACTCAGTCACCAATATCATCACGCCAATGATGAGTTACTTTGGCCTGATCGTTGCGTTTGCTTCACGCTATAAGAAAGACCTCGGCATTGGCACCCTGATCTCCATGATGCTGCCTTACTCCATGTTCTTCGTGATTGGCTGGAGTGTATTGTTCTTCGTCTGGGTCTTTGTAATGGGCCTGCCGGTTGGACCTGGCTCAGCGACTTTCTACAGCGCTGGCTAGCCCTCTGATATGACATTTAAAAAGGGGTGATAGTGCACCCCTTTTTATTGCTCAAAATTCATTGAGAAAAGTCAGCAGATCTAAAACCTGCTGCCCCACTGGAATAGCCACACCCACCAAAAGACCTACCAGCAAAACCTGCTCATCTGAAATTGTCAGCAATACTGTCAAGCTTGTTATACCACTTCCTGCCAATAGGTCTTAGGATATCCTCCAACAAAACAGCCATTTTTAAAGGAGTAATACTATGGCTTTATCCATCAATCTGGAAGATCACTACAATTACACCCTGCTGGAAGTAGAAGGTAAAGTGGACGCCGTTACCTCACAAATGCTCGATCGCGCTATCGAAGCCGCCACCTTTGAGGGTAATCGTCATCTGATCCTGGACTGCTCACAGCTATTCAGTATCAGCAGTGAAGGCCTGAGAGTATTACTCAACACTCGAAATACATTAACACTGCTTCACAGCCTCACGCTTTGCAATGTTTCAAGACCTATTCGATCATTGCTGGATCTGACGGGTGTCTCCCGATACATCGCTATTGCCAATGATCTGGATGAAGCTGAATCCATGCTATTTGAATCTGATGCCGAGCTGGACAGAATCAATGTAAAATAAGCTTGTCCGGCAGGAACACTTGAATTCAGACATCTGAAGACTGAAACTTATCTTCCTTGTCGGCATGAGGCAGTATCGCATTCAGTAAAACGGCAGTGATGGCACAGAGGCTGACCCCTTTCAGAGTGAACCCATCAAACGACAAAGCCAGATTACCAATACCAAACACCAGAACAACTGAGACAATCACCAGATTGCGAGGTTTACCCAGATCCACCTGAGCCTTGATCATGGTACTCAGGCCGACAACGGCAATAGAACCGAACAGCAACATCATGATTCCTCCCATCACCGGCGTTGGAATCGTAGCCAGAAAGCCACCGATTTTGCTGATAAACGCCACTGCAATGGCTATAACTGCAGCCCAAGTCATGATTTTAGGGTTGAAAGCTTTTGTCAGCATGACCGCACCGGTGACTTCTGAATAGGTAGTATTGGGAGGGCCACCCAACATTGCAGCAGCAGAAGTAGCAAAACCATCGCCCATCAGGGTATTTTTCAGACCGGGCTTTTCCAGGTATTTCTTTCCGGTAACCGAACTGATCGCCAGCATATCGCCAATATGTTCAATGGCTGGAGCAATAGCCACCGGCACCATAAACAGGATGGCATTCCAGTTAAACTCCGGGGCTGTGAACGCGGGAATAGCAAACCATGGACGATCAATGACCGGCTGAAAATCGACAACTCCCATAAACAACGCAACAATATAGCCAGCACCGATTCCACACAAAACCGGAATCAGTTTAAAGATACCACCGGCCATAGTGGAAATGGCCAGTGTTGCCACCAGAGTGACGCCCGCCAGCAACAGAGAGGTACTGTCGTCAATCGAGGAACTGTCACCGCCACTGGCCATATCAACGGCAACTGGCGCCAGCCCAAGACCAATGACCATGATCACCGGCCCCACTACCACTGGCGGAAACAGTCGATAAAGGATACCGCTGCCCCTAAGGCGAATGATGAAGCTGAGCACTACATAAAACAGGCCCGCTGCCACCATACCACCCAGGGTTGCAGGCAGCCCCCAACTTTGAACACTAAAGGTAATGGGCGCAATAAAGGCAAAAGAAGAGGCCAGAAAAATAGGCACCTGTCGCTTGGTACACAACTGGAATATCAGAGTACCAATACCCGCGGTAAAGAAAGCAACATTGGGGTCCAGCCCTGTCAACAAGGGCACCAGTACCAGAGCACCGAAGGCGACAAACAGCATCTGTCCCCCCATCAGGATCTGCCGCCATGCCGGCATCCTATCATCTGACAGGTTTATATCAGTCATAATTAGCCTCTTATAAATTGAAACTCACACAGAATCCGAAGCCTCTGAAGAAAGCCCGGATCATTACGACGGAAAAATAAACGACAAGGAATTTTTATCTTAACTACTGATTACTTACTGCATCCCTGAAAGCTTTCTCAGCACTATTTGGTTCCGAAGATTTTATCTCCGGCATCACCCAGACCCGGCATGATATAGCCATGCTCATTCAGACAATCATCCACTGACGCAGTAAAGAGAGTGACATCCGGATGTGCTGCAAGCACTTTCTCGATACCTTCCGGAGCCGCTACCAGCACCAGACAGCGAATTTCCCTACAGCCAGCTTTCTTGAGCATATCGATAGTAGCAATCATAGAACCACCGGTAGCCAGCATAGGGTCCAGCACCAGGGCAATGCGCTCATCGATGTCCTTAACCAGCTTTTCGAAGTAAGGAACCGGCTCAAGAGTTTCTTCATCCCGATAGAGACCTACGACACTGACCCGGGCACTCGGCACCAGATCAAGCACTCCGTCCATCATACCCAGACCTGCTCTGAGGATGGGTACAATAGTGATTTTCTTACCTTTGATCTGTTTGACAGTGACGTCTCCGGCCCAGCCATGAATCACATGATCTTCCAGCTCAAAGTCTTTGGTCGCTTCATAAGTCAGCATCGACCCCACTTCATTAGCCAGTGTCCGAAACCCTTTTGTACTGATACCCTTGGTGCGCAAAATGCCCAGCTTGTGCTGTACCAGAGGGTGCTTGATTTCACGTACACTCATGTCAGTTACCGATGCCTTCCAGTTAATACTGAATCTACCCACTTCACGGGCATAAACGGTCCTATTTTTACACAGCCTCTGCGACCCCACCTACAAGTTTTTCTCACACCCAACCAGAGTGAAGCTATAACTTGCTGTTCACATCTAATCTAGGTATCGTTGCCCTCTTTTTTAGACGGTTCAACTTTTGTCTACACTGCCTCGAATCTTGTCCACCAAAAAGGTCTGGAGAAGCCAGTCGTTAGCCAATGACCCGTTACCAGTAATTACCACGAGGTTCCCATCCTATGTCTGTTGATCTCGACCATATACAGCAAGTCCTCGACGAGGCAGACTGCCTTTACAATGAACAACAGATAGAAGAAGCCATCAAGAACATGGGCAGCGCTATTACTGAACAGCTGTCCAGCAGTAATCCACTGGTTTACTGCGTAATGAATGGTGGCATGGTCATTACTGGAAAGCTGCTGACCCACCTGCAGTTCCCCCTGGAAGCCTCATACGTGCACGCCACACGCTACCGTGATCAATTAACCGGTGGCCACCTGGACTGGAAAGTTCGCCCTTCACAGGACATGAAAGGCAGAACGATTCTGATCGTTGATGACATTCTTGACGAGGGTCACACTCTGGACGCTATTGTCGACTTCTGCAAGGAACAGGGTGCAGAGCAGGTTCTGACTGCTGTTCTGGTTGACAAGCTGCACGACCGAAAAGCACGCTCCGGCCTCAAGGCAGACTTCTGCGGTCTTGAAATTGAAGATCGTTATATTTTTGGTTACGGACTGGATTATCAGGGTTACTGGCGGAATGCCAACGGCATTTTTGCTTTGAAGGGTCACTGATCACTGAGTCAACTGAACCAGTTTACCTGGAAACCTGACAGCAAACTGGTTCAACGATTTTTAATTCCGGTAGAGTTCATTCTTCCCTGCAGACTTTTCTTGAGCGCCGCACGCTCCCGTTCAACGTCCTTAGGAACGGCCTTGCGCTCTTCAAGCACTTCCTTCTCTTGATGTTTCCGCCCCCTGCTAATTTCATCTATCTCTTTTTTAAAATCCTTTCCCTGACTGGCCTCAGCCTTAATATAAATAGCAGCGGAGTATTCTCGCTTTAGCGCAGCCCTGTCACTGGAATAAGCCTTAACCTTGCCTTCAAGAACCTTTAACTCTCCTTCAAACTTATCTCTCTGCTTACTGAGTGAGGCCACCACTCGCTTTTTGACCGACTGTTTCTGCTCTGGAGTCAATGACTTGTTGTCATTAATTTCAGCAAGCCGCTGTCGGGCCATGTTATTGATCGTCTTAAGCTTGTCTTTCAAAGCCGGGATCTCAAAGTCCCTCCTATGCTGATGCTCCCTTTTCTGGACAGCCAGCTCTTCTTTTTTATCCACTACGGCTTTGCTCAATTTTGTTATTTCTGCCCGGTACTCATTATATTTCTGACTAACTTTCTTATTAGCCTTCTGCTGAATGCCCTGCATCTGGCGGTCGAGTTGTTGATGGCGGAACTCAATTTTCTCCGATGCCGCGGAATCAACCCTTAGCTTCAGGGATCGACTTAGCTCCCTGATTTCCCCTTTCAGCTCGGCTCTCTTGTCTTGTGTACTTCTTAACTCTCTTACATCAGAGTCGTAACTCTGGAAACCGGCATCATTATTGAATGCGTCTCTGAAATTGTTCAACATTTCCTTTCGTTCATTAAAAAGTTGTGCCTTGGAAAAGTCGTAGGTTTTTCCATCCGGGGCCGGAAACTTACCCTCTTTAGGAGGGGCTTCCCTCTTGTCATAAAGTTCCAGTGATTTGGCGTACTTTTGATCAAAATCCACCAGTTTTTTCTCAAGGGCATTGGCTTTTCCTTTGAGCTCGGCCAATTGCTCTACCTTGTCATTTCTGGTGGTAAGATCCTGCTTCAAACTTTTATTGCGAACACCATCAATCAATTCCCGTGGCACAGGCTTCCAGTTTTCGTGCTTGAAGAAACGCTTCAACTCTCCATAAACATGAGCCACCTTTTGCTTCAGGACTCGTTTGACATTGACCTTATCCGGGCTGGCAGTGCCTGATGACTCTTTTTCTAAGTGCTTTTTACCCTCTACTGCTTCGCCCTTGCGTTCATGGAGTGAAGTGTCCGGAGGAACTGACTGCTGCAACTCGCTATGCAATGGTGGAGAGGGAGGCAAATAGTTCGGATGATTACGCACTTCGACACTGCGATTCAGGCCTTGGGCTTTTGGACCAGCTTTCTCTATAACCTCATGAGAACCCTGCTGACCCGTCTGTATCGGACTTTGCCCCCCTACTGAACCTGTTACTGACATCCCTGCTTCCTCTTAAATCTTTCAGTCTATTCCTTTATATATTTAAGTATCATCCATAGTTGAGATGCTTATTCGAAGAATTTATATCATTTCGGAATAATTCAGTGCACCTGACCCGCTATAAATGCCTTATCCGCCACATTTCCGACAATCCTGATAAAAGCATTGAGATATAGGTTCCTGAAAGTTTAAAACCCATCGTGTACAATGCCGTCAAATTGTCAAAGCTATCGGGTATAACAATGAAAAAAGACAAACAGAAAGTCATTGGCGAAGAACTGAGTGATGAACGAATCAAAGAGCTGCTTACCCTTGAGCCACCTGCCGGAGTGGACCGAGCCTTACACATTCTGACCCGTGCTTATCGTGCACTTCGGGCCGGAGACTTCGAACGATTCCTGCACTTTTACTCGGAAACAGGTCTGGAGATAAACCCTGTCACACCAGAGGGTCGCACGTTTCTGTCGGTCCTGGAAACACATCATCACGCCTCACCCTATATCCAGGCTTTAAAGAACTTCGGAGCCAGCTAACACACACTTCTGAACGACCATCTATACTCTGGGCTTTAGCAGTAAAATGGAGAAGCCCCATGTTAGGTAGATGGTTCAGATGCCCTCTTGTGCTGGCTAGCACTATGATCCTGTTGAGCACCACATTGGTAGCATCAGAGAACACGGCTGTGGAAGACAAGCTCTCGACTTACAGTAAGGACTACCCAGCCATTTCATACCCCAACCTGCGAAAAGCAATGGATGCTGGAGAAGTGTTTGTGCTGGATACCAACAGGGCTGATACCTTCATCAAGGGTCATCTGCCAGGCGCCTACTCACTGGCAGACAAAACCACACTGGAGAGCCGACTCCCTACCCTAAAAAATTACCCCATTGTTGTTTATTGTGGTGGCCCACAGTGCACGTCCTGGTTTGCCGGTGCTGACTTTGCTGCGGCCCGGGGTTATACCAACATCATGCACTTCAAAGGGGGCCTGAAAGACTGGCAAGAGCAGGGGGACAATCTGGCAACAGGAAAAGCAAACTAATTTTATGCCAGTAAAAAATGTACGGAAATAGATAGATCTTTTTATGACATGCCATTAATTGACAGTGCCCTTAAATCGAAAAGTTTACACAACTGTCCTTCTTATTTCTCGCCAGAATCATTATGATGCCCGAGTGAAATATTTATACGGAAAGTTTCGATGAAATCGCTTGCCAAAGCCCTCTTTATACCACTGGTACTGTCCGCTTTATTCATGGCATCAATGCCTGCTTCTGCACATCACGCAGGTCATTCCGACCAGCTGAACGCTGAGATGAAAAAAATGGGCTTCAATTTCAAACGCTCTGGCTCAGCTAAAACCATTGAAGACATGCAAAGCTATGTAACTGAATTCCGTGAACAAGCAGAAAACGCCAGAGAGACCGGCTACTCTGACGCGCCTGAGGCATTCCAGAAAGGTATTGATCAACTGCTGACCGGTCTGGCAGGTGTTCAGGCAGCCCTCGATCAAAAAGATCTGGATCTGGCCAAACAAAGAATGAAAAAACTGAATGATATCAGAAAGAAATACCATCGAGAGTTCAATGTCTGAAAGGTTTCGATGGCCACGTGCCGTTCAGTTGATTCACTGGACGGTTGCAGCGCTCTTTTTCAGTAACTATTTCCTGGTTGAAGGGGGGGAACAGTACCATGAATATTCTGGCTGGATCATCCTTGCCCTGATAGGACTCAGACTATTCTATGGCTTGACTTTCGCCCCCGCACCCGCTCGCATTGAAGACATCAAACCCTCGTTCTCGGGCATCAAGCGTCACCTTCATGAGCTGAAAACCCAACAGCGGGGAGAAAATGGCCACAACCCGATGGGCGCTATTGCAGTCTGGCTGATGTGGATTATCCTGGCTCTGGCTGCGGTTACCGGGTGGCTGCAGGATACCGACTTCGGCTTTGAGCACGGTGTCTACGAATGGCACTCCATGCTAGTGAATGGCCTTTACTACTTTGTTGGCGTGCACTTACTGGCAGTACTGATTACTTCCTGGCTAACTCGTCGCAATCTGATTAAAACCATGCTCTAATTCGAAAAACTCATATCAAGGCGCACGGTAAACAGTTCGGTTAAACGCAAATGACTGCGTTTTATAGCATTGCTTTTTGTTAGCGCTTTAGAGAATAATTCGGGCAATGATGACACAGGTCTCGACAACACGACTGAATGCTAACCATAAGCCTTATAAACACTGCCCACAGAAACAGACCGAATCTTCTTCGATTCTGTCTGGTTTCTGTCGTTTATTTATTAGTTGTCCAATATTCCGTCAGTCACACACACAATACCCATAAAGACTTCAGCTCAAACTATCAGAGTCTATTCCAGCAACTCTCTCTGAATGATCATGCCGATCACTGGCATTGGGACCAGCATCACTCAGCAGGCTGTCAGCTAACAGCCCAGGCGCCTCCGTCTCTGGGCCTGTGTACTGTAGAAAGCAGGTTGTTCGTTCCCTACAACGTTGTAGAAAGAACCCGTTCCGTTTCTTGGGAAACCCCCACCAAAAGACTGACCCGAGCCCCGCCGGCCTTTATCTGATGTCACCAATCAACCAAAAAACCTATTTTTCAGATAAATAATCCGACGAGTGACTTTATGCACACTTTTACCAAACTGGCTGCCGGTATTGCCTGCGGAGTTCTGTCCCTGACTGTTTCTGCCGCTGACGGAGAGCAGCGCCACGTTGACGCTCATGTTCACGGACAGGGTGAACTCAACTTTGCAGTCGAAGGCTCAGAAGTCCACCTGGAACTTACAATGCCTGCCAACGATGTATTGGGCTTCGAGACTGTTACTACCGATAAACAACGCCACCAGCTCCATGAGGCTTTAAAAAAACTGGAAGCTGCCAACCTCTGGAGCATGACCCCTGCCGCCTCCTGCAAACTGGTCAGCGCCAGGGCGGCAACAAGCTCTGCTGATCGCCAGCATGATGATCATGACGAGCATGTATCTCACGATCATCACGATGAGCATGCATCTCACGATCATCATGATGAACATGGTCACAAAGGGCATAGCGGGCATATGGACATTTCAGCCACCTACGTCTTTGAGTGTGGCAATCCCGGTCAGCTAAACATCATCAACACCTCAATCTTCGAAGTGTTCGAGCGCAGTAAATCCTTAAGTGTTCAGGGCTTTACCCAGAAAGGTCAGACGGCTGCCGAAATGACCAAAAGCAACCCAGAGGTTCGCTTCTAAAATGACTGACTCCCGCTCCCACGTTATTGAACTCAATGCTATTGAGTTCAGCTGGAAAGCAGGAATACCTGTTCTGGATATTCCTGAACTGACTGTATTCAGAGGTGAAAAGGCTTTTGTCAGAGGCCCTTCGGGCTCCGGTAAAACCACTTTATTGGGACTGCTCGGCGGCGTCATTACAGCGGAGCGGGGACAGGTTAAAGTACTAGAAAACGACATAAGTCGTTTTTCACCGGTACAGCGCGATCTCTTCCGCGCTGATCATATTGGCTTTATCTTCCAGATGTTCAATCTGATCCCCTATCTCTCTGTGATTGAGAACGTTACTCTGCCTCTGAGTTTTGCCAAACAGCGCAAAAGCAATCTCGCCAGTATGGCTGACAGTGAACAGGATGAAGCAAGACGTCTTCTCAGGCATCTGGAACTGGACGAATCCTTACTCCATCGTCCGGTCACTGAACTGAGCATTGGACAGCAGCAGCGTGTAGCGGCTGCCAGAGCTTTAATTGGCAAGCCTGACCTGATCATTGCCGACGAGCCCACATCAGCCCTGGACACGGACACCCGGGAAGCGTTCATCAATCTGCTGTTCGCAGAATGTGAAGCAGCGGGGAACACTCTGTTGTTTGTCAGCCACGATCAGAGCCTTGAATCGTTATTTGATCGCAGCATAGTGCTTAATGAAATCAACCGGGCCAGTCAGCCTCCATCGCCTGCCTCTCCCACCAGCAAAGCAATAGAGGTGGACTGATGTCGATTTTAGGCCTGGCTTTGAAGAGTCTTAAAAACCGAAAAACAACCGCCCTGCTGACGATATTCTCTATTGCTGTCAGCGTAGCTCTGCTAGTGGGCGTTGAACGTATAAGGGTCGAAGCTAAAAACAGCTTTACCAACACCGTTTCAGGTACCGATTTGATCGTGGGTGCAAGAAGCAGCTCCATAAATCTTCTGTTGTATTCTGTTTTCCACGTTGGCAATGCCACCAACAATATCACCTGGCAGACTTATCAGGATCTGACGTCTGACCCTAACGTTGCCTGGTCTGTTCCCATTTCTCTGGGCGATTCCCATCGCGGCTATCGGGTTGTAGGTACAACCCATGACATGTTTAATCATTTTCGATACGGTGATGACGAATCACTGCAATTGTCCAGGGGTCAGCCTTTCAAGGCCTTGTACGACGCTGTTCTTGGAGCTGAAGTCGCTGCCAGCCTTGGCTATGAGATCGGTGACAACCTTGTTCTGAGCCACGGCGTGGAAAGTAAGAGCCTGCTGTCACACGACGACAAACCTTTCACGGTTTCAGGCATTCTCAAACCAACAGGCACTCCCACGGACAGGATAATTATGATCTCCCTTGAGGGGATCGAAGCCCTCCACATCGACTGGGTAAGCGGTGCCCCACCCATTGCCGCATTCTCGGTTTCCGCAGATCAGACGCTGGCTATGGATCTTCAGCCTGCCAGTGTTACCGCCTATTTTGTCGGCCTGAAATCCCGTATTGGCGCTTTCCGCTACCAGAGGAAAGTGAATGAATACCGTCAGGAAGCCATGACTGCCATTCTGCCCGGCGTTGCCCTCCAGGAGCTCTGGCAACTGGTGAGCACCGCAGAAAAAGCACTCCTGGTCGTTTCCGTCATGGTAGTACTGGCTGGTCTGATGGGCATGCTCACTACGATCCTCTCTTCTCTGAATGAAAGGCGACGTGAGATGGCCATTCTTCGCTCTGCAGGGGCAAGACCCATCCATATCTTCACCCTGATGATTACTGAATCTGTCATTTATGCAGTAGCCGGAACCCTGCTAGGCTTCCTTATACTGTATGGACTGCTGCTCGCCATTCAGCCTGTTGTTCAACAAGTTCTGGGGCTGCACCTGGCCATCAGTGCACCTGGGATCTTTGAATGGTCTCTGGCTGGAATAATCATTTCCTGTGCCATTGTTCTGGGCATGATCCCAGCCTGGCGCGCCTATAAAAACTCACTTGCTGATGGTCTGACCATAAGAGTCTAAAAAGGAAATCGTCATGAAAACAGGAAAATCCCTTATACTGACGACACTGCTCACCTTGCTGCCAGCAGTCGCCGTTCAGGCCAAGCCGGTGGAAAAGCCAACAACCAAAGCAGACGCCATAGAAATCACCTGGGACGAGCTGATGCCTGCACCGGATCAGCAAGTCATTAACAATTACCAGGCCGGAGAAATGGGGAGAGATGAGGTCATCGCTTACCTGGATAAGCTGGGCCAGACGCCGGTTGTAAAGCTGGACAAGCGCACGGTAAAAATCCCGGGATACCTCGTGCCACTGAACCTGGATAAAGATCAAAGAGCGACAGAGTTGTTGCTGGTACCAACAATGGGTGCCTGCATCCACGTACCGCCACCACCACCTAATCAGACCGTTTATGTGAAATTCAAAGAAGGCAAAGGGGGTATCAAAGTCGAGGAGGCAGGCTACACCCCATACTGGCTGGTAGGTACTTTGCGTGTCGAGACCACTCAGTCCGAGTATACAGAGACCCTGTATTCCATAACTGTTGACTCGCTGGAAGTCTACAAATAAGACAACCTGTTTCGGTTAAGAACCCCCTGTTTAGAAAAACAACAGCGGTTCTTAACCACTAGCAGCCTGTCAGACTTAAGCGTCCGTAGCGAGGATTGCAAGAAATTGAGGAT